>DATEBW010000001.1:0-4350 GCA_035287165.1 Patescibacteria group bacterium
AGATCACCGCGGTCACGGATAAAATTCCCGGCATTGATGTGCTTTTTGTCATTTTCGGCGTATACTTGATATATCAACTGGTGCGGTTAGTGCGATCAGAAATGGACCACTCTCAACATCATACTGACCCTCATGGCCACATCGCGCATATGGACGATCAGGCGCCGCAGTACGTCTGTCCCATGCATCCGGAGGTTGTCAGACTAAAACCGGACATGTGCCCCAAATGCGGCATGGCGCTGGCGAAACAAAAAACTGCGCGCCACCATAATGGTCACGAAAAGCACGGCGGCGCTGATGCCACCCATGATTTTCTCCGGCGATTCTGGACTGTTACCGTGCTCTTAATACCTCTCGTGTTGACGAGCACACCGGCGCTCACCTATCTCGGCATGCCGGATTTTCCCTTCCGGCCGCTGGTGCAATTTGCCATTGCGACCGCCATCTTTTATTTCGGCCTTATCTTTTTTGAACACGCCCGACACGAGATACGGGCAAGAAAGTACGGCATGATGACGCTGGTTTCTCTCGCAGTCGGCGCCGGCTACCTCTTTTCCGCCGCATCAACATTTCTGCCGCAGGTCGAAGGAGAATTTTATCTGGAAATTTCGACGTTAATCTGGGTACTCCTTTTCGGCCATTACCTCGAAGCGAAATCGAGCACCGCTGCAGGCGACGCGCTTGCAGAAGTAGCGAAACTTCTGCCGAAGAACGCACACCTTCTCAAAAACGGCAATGAACAGGATGTCCCGATTGGCGAATTGAAAGAAAGTGATGTCGTCATCGTCAAGCCGGGTGAAAAAGTTCCGGCAGACGGCGTCATTATCAAAGGAGCGGCTTCGTTTAATGAAGCGCATATCACCGGCGAATCAAAGCCGGTGGAAAAGAAAAAAGGCGACTTGGTCATCGCCGGCGCCATCTGCGTCGACAGCAGCGTTGAGGTACAGCTCACACGCGTTGGCGAACACTCCACCATCGGACAAATCAAGGAGTTAATAACAAAAGCGCAACTGACAAAGCCGACCGCCCAATCTATCGCAGACCGCGCGGCAAGCGTTTTAACCGTATCTGCACTCATTACCGCGCTCGGGTCGCTGGTCATCTGGTTTTTCTTGCTGGATCAGCCATTCGTCTTTGCCGTTACACTCGCTATTACGGTACTCGTTATCGCCTGTCCGCACGCGCTCGGGCTGGCGATTCCCACGGTCTCGACCGTCGCAACAACGCTCGCCGTCAAAAACGGCCTCTTTATCAAAAACATGCAGAAACTCGAAACAGCGCGCAAAGCAGACTATGTCATTTTTGATAAGACCGGCACCTTAACCAAGGGAGAATTTGGAGTAACGGACATTATTAATATCAAAAATCAAAAATCAAATGCATTCACCGCTGAACAGAATAATATTCTTCGCATCGCCGCAAGCCTTGAGAAGCAGTCGTCGCATGTGATCGGACAGGCAATTGTTCGGTATGCCCAAGAACACGAAATCAAACTTTCGCAAACAACTCAATTTAAAAATATCGCCGGAAAGGGCATTGAAGGCTCTGTTGATAAAACAACGTATTTTATCGGGAATGCGCCATTTATCGAATCAAAAAGCCCGTGGACAAAAGAAATTCAGTATGCTTTAGCTGCCCTTTCATCGCAGGGAAAAACAGTCGCGCTGCTTGCGACAAAACAGGGCGTCATTGGCATGATTGCCCTTGCCGATAGCATAAAGCCTGAATCATACGACACCGTCAAACTGCTCCATGAACTCGACGTCAAAGTCGCCATGCTCACCGGAGACAATGAAGAAGCCGCCGCGTCGGTGGCGCATTCGCTGCATATAGACAGGTATTTCGCTGAAGTATTGCCGGAAGATAAATACAAGCACATAAAAAAGCTGCAGGATGACGGCGCCGTCGTGATCATGGTCGGAGACGGCGTCAACGACGCGCCGGCTCTCACCCAGGCAGATGTGGGAGTTGCCATCGGCGCCGGAACTGACATTGCGGTTGAAGCCGGCGATGTGGTACTGACGCGCAATAATCCGCAGGACGCCGTACGCTTAATCAGGCTTTCGCGCGCCGTCTATCGCAAGATGGCCGGGAATCTCGCGTGGGCCCTGGGCTATAACATCATTGCGATCCCTGCCGCGGCAGGGCTCTTTATTCCCTTCGGATTTCAGTTAACACCGCAAGTCGGCGCCTTTGTGATGAGCCTTTCGTCAGTAATTGTCGTGGCAAATGCCCTCTTGCTTCGTCGGGTACAATTATAGACATGGTCGAAAAACGGTTATCTCCTGATCAGAGACATGCATTGAAAGATATTCTTGGCAGTTTCCAACAAATAGAATCAGCGGTATATTTCACTCCTGAATCTTTACAAGAACAGTATGCATTAAATCCTCAAGAAGCAGTGGAGATTTGCGGGGTTATCGGACTGACCATGAGCAAAGTTGCGAACCATTCAGATTGTTCAGACAACGGAATAATTGTCGAACGAGGTGTTATACGAAAATTTGCCGGAATGATTATTAATAACCCTCCCGGTTCCCGAAACGTAGCGGATACAGAAAACGGCTTTGAACATTCAGTGCCGGGCTACTCGCGTCGCGGGAGAAATCACGCAAATAGAGCGAAGGCTGTTAAACGGTAAAAAATAAAATTACGCGTTACGGGGCGCTCACTCCTGCAGCATATAGCCGAAACCGCGTTTTGAATGAATCAATTTTCTCGTAAAACCCTTATCCAGTTTTTTGCGCAGATAGCCGATGTAAACATCCACCACGCGCGTCTCTATATCCGGCTCGGTCGCCCACACGCGGCTCAATATCATTTCCCGCGAGAGCACTTTGTTTTTATGCTCCATCAAATAACGGAGCAGTTCAAACTCCGTCTGGGTTAGCTGGCGTAGTTTGCCGGCGCGGGTCACTTCATACGTTTCAGTATTGATGGTTATGTCAGCGGCGCGCAGCAGCGGATCTGCGGATGATTTTTCCCTCAACCGGCTTTGGATGCGCGCGAGCAATTCTTCAGTGGCAAAGGGTTTACTGATATAGTCATCGGCACCGTTTTCCAGATTTCTCGCCAGTGTTTTTGGGTCATCTTTTGCGGTAAGAATAATAATGGGGATTTCCGGATAGTCTTTTTTAAACTCGCGGCAGAGCGATTCCCCGTCAACATCAGGCAGCGTCAGGTCCAGAATGACCAGGTCAGGCATTACTTCATAGAACAACGTTCGTCCCCGCACACCCGTCCGTACTCCGTGTACCGTATATCGGTTTTCACTTAGAAACTCCACCAGAAACTCGCTCAATTCAGCATTGTCTTCAATTAATAAAATCGTCCTGTTCACAGCCGTAGTATACACTATCAGGAATCTTCAGAGTTTCAATTATACCGGTCAAAAGACTATTCGCTAAGCAATGATAATAATCAATACGGCGATGAAGGGAAAGAATTACTTAAGAAACAGTTTGTCAGGAAAGGCCAAGGGGAAGATGAACCGTGAATTTTGAGCCTTTGCCCTCGTGGCTCTCCAGACGGATATCGCCGCCATGGGCGCGTGCAATTTGCCGCGCGATAAAAAGACCGACACCGAGCCCTTTAACGCCATTGGTATTCGAGCCGCGCCGGAACGGCTCGAAGATATCCTCCTGATGAGCGTCTTTGATACCGATCCCCTCATCGGCAACGGTTATCCGCGCCTCGCCGTCAACGGACGTAAGAGTGACGACAACCGGCTTTTCCTTTCCGTATTTCAGTGCATTGGTGATCAGATTAGCGATACATTGCTCAAAACGGACAACATCGCATTCGCCCCTTAATGACGTCGCTCCTTCGACGCGAAGTTGGCTGCCGGTCTGTATTGCCTGTTCCTGGAAACGCTCCACGAGTGAATGTACTGTTTCCGCTATGTCAACGGGCTGTTTTTTGAGCGTAATGCGGCCGGTCGATATTAATGATACATTTAACAAGTCTTTTATCAATGACTCAAGCTGTTGACTCTGCTGCTCGGCAATGGTCAGGCTTTTTAATAATTTTTCCCCGGAAAACCGCACTAACGACTGGGTGAGGATACGGCGCAGCGTTGCCTGTAATTGCAGCAGGATGGTCGTCAACGGCGTTTTTAACTCATGGGAAGCGATCGAGAGGAATTCGTCGCGCGCGCGTACTGCCTGTTCTGCATCAGATCGCGCTTTCTTTTCCCGCTCAAGTATCCGCGCCCGCTCCTCGTCAAGCAACTTCATTGGTGAAATATCATTAAGACTTCCCATAATGGATTGAATCGTATCGTCATTCAGCATATTGATAAGGTCGTTTTTCACCCAAATCCACGTTCCGTCTTTGCGGCGCATGCGCAGC
>DATEBW010000002.1:0-4041 GCA_035287165.1 Patescibacteria group bacterium
CGATCAATAGAAACGGCTGAGATCCCTGAACAACTCAATCATCATATTGTCTCTCTCTTTGAATCCTCGCACATTCAAACAAGAGTACAATTCCCTGATATGTATGAGGTGTATCGAGCCATGGGGACTGTTCGAGAACCAAATCTTACTGATATATGGTTAGGAGTCGATATAGCATTTGACGATTTATCTTCTGATGACCAGTGGGAACGGCAAACGCTGGAAGTATTGTCACAACTTGCGTGGGACGATCGATTCTCCCCAGAAGAACCGATAGATATCGTTCGCCTGAAAGAAAATAGAAGAAAACATAATAGTATGAGTTTGTCCCATCCTTTCAGAGACAAGCAGTCAGGAATACCATTTTATGTACGATGTTATCCATCAGATATATATGGCTATGCAAATGCTTCTCTCGTCAATCTATACTACCATCAAGATTGGCTATCAACTATTAACGAACAAGGAGAATCTGCTCTTGATCTTGCACCAATACAAGTAAAAAAAGCTTACGAGAAGTATCATTTTCTACAAAAACGATTCGAAGAAGCCTCTTTAAAAGTAGATGCTTCAACAAATCATTATCGCATGTTAACCATATACGAATACAAAATGAATGATGGTTATGTTCGGGTCATTGGCGTTGATAGAAAAGGTGAGCATACGCCGTGGGAAACAAGAGAAGGCGCCACTGTCATGGATTACGCCCGGGACATTTCCCCTACAAACTGGTCAACTATAACAGGTGCCCACGTAAATGGAAAACCTGAATCATATGGATACGTGTTAAAACCTGACGATGTCATAGAATTAACATTTGATTCAAAAGATAGAGCACACTGGGATCCTTTATGGATACATTATTTTCGTACTGACGAGGACGGAAGAAACACGGTCATACGGAATATAGAACAGATACTAATAAGAGAAAAGCGCGCGGTCGGCGCTTTATCGCCGATGCATAATAAGACAATTCAAGTCGGAACTGACTTCATTGAAAATGAATTTATCAAGCGTGGAAAATTACGCATGATCGGACTTGAAGGAGCATTGCCAGACATAGTAAAACTAAACAATTCTATTCATTCTCTTTCGGATTTTGCACTGCAAGTAGGATTGGGAAAAATGCCGTATGAGGCAGTTTCGCAAATAGTAGAATCTCTGTTACCTGAAAATGATAAAGCAGGATTTATCGATGTGTACTTCCAGGCAAACAGGCCTGGAATAACTGCTTCGGTGACATCGGCGATTAAAGATATTCAGGTAAATCCAACCCGGATTTTAGCTGAAACACTGGGAAAAAATACTCCTGCAAGAATTATGGTGTGTCTTGATCAGTACGGACTCAAGAAAGCAGACGAGGTAATAAATGCTATCGTTCACTGTGAAGACTGTTTATCTTTAGGTCTATTAACTCACACGGTACGCGTGAAATTAAATTCATAAAAGTAAAACATACTCACCTTTTGGCTGTTTGATAGAGTAGGGAAGCGACACGATTTGCACCTTCTCATACAGTTTCGTTAACTCATTTGTGATACTAACGGTCGCGCCGGGAATTACCCGGTGCAATTCTTCGAGCGTTTGATTAATACGATAGGGGGTCTCAAGCAAGACAATCGTCACTACAGGCTTTTGATTTATCAATATATTGATAAATTGATAAATTTTATCCTTCTTCCCCTTTTTCTTTGGTAAATAACCAAGAAATAAAAACCGGTCGGTTGGCAGTCCGCTTGCTGAAAGCGCGGCTGTGATCGATGACGGTCCGGGAATAGGGGAGACCGGAATATTCTGTCGATGGCATTCACGAACTAACTT
The DNA here is from genome assembly GCA_035287165.1 of Patescibacteria group bacterium. Taxonomy (GTDB): domain Bacteria; phylum Patescibacteriota; class Microgenomatia; family 2-01-FULL-40-14; genus DATEBW01. The sequence goes on from DATEBW010000002.1 coordinate 1,822, forward strand.
GAAACCGGGATCTGAAATCAGAGGAGTTCCTGCGTCCGAAACGAGTGCAACATCTTGACCAGATTTAAGTAGCTCAATAATTTCCGGTGTCTTTTGCTCTTCTACTTCGTCATAGAAAGAGATAAGTCGAGGTCTTTCGTTGACCTTGGTTTTCATGCTGTCATGCTGAATACGTTCGCTATCGCTCAGTACTTTAGCTTGATTCAGCATCTTATTGTTCTTGAACAAAGACCCTGAAACAAGTTCAGGGTGACGCTTAATCACACTGTCTTGATATGATTTCAATAACTGCCCTGTGTGTCTCGTATCCTCACACGCGATAACCGACACCGTCATTAGCGTTTTGAGGGCTCGTATGGTAATATCTTCTCTATTGCCGATCGGCGTCGCCACAATATATAAAGTGCCCATGATGCAAGTCACACCAATCAACATAACAACCTATTAACAGAAAACAGTGGATAAATGATGAGCAATGTTTGCTTATCGAGTTGTTATTTGGTTGTTCTGTTCATCGGTTGTTAGGTTTATTAGTATTACTACCAATTCGTATTTCGTATCACCATTCTACCATGCTTGAAATTATTACCGGTATTGTTGACTTTATACTCCATATCGACACGCATCTCGCAGATATCACCGCCCGCTATGGATATCTGACTTACGCGATATTGTTTTTTATCGTGTTCGCTGAGACCGGCTTTGTACTGACGCCGTTTTTACCGGGTGATAGCCTTTTGTTTGCGGCGGGCGCATTGGCTGCCCTCGGATCTCTCAACATCTGGATAATGATCGCTCTGCTTGTCGTCGCCGCCATTGGCGGGGATACGGTGAATTACTGGATCGGTTATTTTTTCGGCAAAAAAATCCTCGCACATCCCAAAATCCCGATCAATGAACAACACATTGCACAAACAGAAGCATTTTTCAAAAAACACGGTGGCAAAACGATTGTCCTCGCCCGTTTTGTGCCGATTGTACGGACATTTGCTCCCTTTGTCGCCGGTATAGGGAAAATGAACTATTCGTATTTTATTACGTATAACGTCGCGGGTGGCATAACCTGGATTCTTCTCTTTACCCTTTCAGGATATTTTTTCGGCAACATTTCGGCGGTGCAGCATAATTTCACCATCGTCATCGTCGCAATCATTTTACTTTCCGTTGCTCCGATGGTGTTTCATTTTGTGCAAAGTCGAAAAACAAAAAAGGCAAACAAGCTTCTCACTTGACACAAACTTCTCTTTAAAATATAGTAATTAGTGTTTTGAAAACTTAAATACTTAACCCGAATTACGAAATTAAATCAGCTTCAGGATACTGTCATCCTGAATACGTTCGCTGTCGCTCAGTACTATAGCTTGTTTCAGGATCAAGGGAACAAAGATGCTGATCCCGCCACGGCGGGACAGCATGACTAGCTTGAATTTCGTAATTTGCGTTACTTAATACTTTATACTCATCCATGTTACCTTCATTCCTCATAACCATTCGGGAAGTTATTGAAGCTTCTTTAATCGTCGCTACCATTCTCGGCATTTTGGTGAAACTGGGCATGAAGAATAAAATTCGCACCGTCTGGTACGCGACAGCGAGCGCGCTCGGACTGTGTCTTCTTCTTCTTGCCGCGGCAAGCATTGCGGGACTACGGATTCAGGAACTCTACACGGGGCGGACAGAGGAACTGATCGAGGGCGTGTTGATGATCATTTCCGCCCTGTTTATCACCTGGGCGGTATTTTTTCTGCACACGTATTTTGCGCAGTATAAAACACACCTTCTCTCAAAGATAAAGTCCTCGGTAGAGACAGGGCAGTCAGGATTATTTATGCTCGTCTTTACCGCAGTCTTCCGCGAAGGTTTTGAAATCGTGCTGTTCCTTTCGACCATTTATCTCTCGTCAAACCCCGGAGATATTTTTCTCGGGTTTTCCGGCGGCATGCTCGCGGGGTTGTTAATTTCAGCAGCTTTTTTTACCGCGACGCTGCGCATGCCGGTGTACTATGCGTTTCGCTTCACGAGCATCATGCTCATTTTGTTTGCAGCAGGCCTCTTAGGACGCGGTGTGCACGAATTTGCCGAAGCGGGCCTCATCCCTGAAACAATGAAGCTAACGGCAATAGTGATTCCTGATAAATCAACCTTGTTCGGCGGCGTCATGTACAGCATGTTCGGCATAGCCAAACACATGGAAATATCGCAGCTTACCATATATGTTGC
>DATEBW010000003.1:0-10442 GCA_035287165.1 Patescibacteria group bacterium
CTCCCGTCTCTCCCTTATCACCCCTATCTCTCTTATTCCCCTTATCCTCCCGATCCCCAATCCTACCAATCCCGCAGTCCACACGATCGGCAGATAGGCATAATTCAGCTGCCAGAACCGCGGGAGCGGAACCAGATTCAGAGCCGGAGCCGCAGAAACCAGCAGTAACAGTATAAAAAGTGTAAAAGTCATGCTCTTTGCCGTAAACCACCTCAACCCTAACATCCCTAAAATCCCCAATGCCGCTATTCCCCCGATCACCCGTATTGCTCCTATCTCCCCTATTCCCACCGGCGTCACGTCGCCAATCGCCGGCAGAAAAGGCGAAAAAATAGTAATCATCATGCGGTACATGGTAAAAACCCACACACCGATCCACTGATCCCACGAAAGCGGAATCGCTGATACGCGCCAAACCTCCGGCACGGCGATGAAGCGCAGGACTCCGTAGATAACCACGACCCCCACCAATCCTCCCCACAGAAGCATCCTTTTCCTCATTGGACCCATCATTCCCATGAGACTCATAGAACCCATAAAGCTCATCTGAACTATCCCCCAATATGCCGGTACCAAAACTATCGCGGTTTCTTTTGAAAAAATGGCGAGGAGGGCATATACCACTGCCCACCTGCTCCCTGCAAGAAAAGAGTACAACGACATGAGGAGAAATAAGCTCATCACCAGATCCGGCAAGTTGGAAACCGCACCGATCGTAAACCACGCTGCCGGGTGCACCGCAATGATAAGCGCAGCCAAAAAAGCTCCACGAGAAAAGCTCTTATTTCTCCACAAGAGCCTATTTGTCATATCTGTCCTATTCGTCCTATATATCCACTCAAATAGCCGATACGCAGTAACGACGACCCCCGCATGCGCCGCCATGCTGATGACATGATACGCCGGCTGCCATGGACCGAACCATTCGCTTAGCAGACTTAGTATAATAGTGATAATTGGTCGGTAAAAGCCTGTATCAGCAAAGCGTGTGAAAAAAGCGCTGGGTAACGAATCGAGTGGAACAATCGCCCGGCCGCTTATAATGTCTCCCCGATCGAGCCACACAAAATCACCAAAGAATACCGTAGAAGTGCGAACAAAAACCGCACAGATGAAAAGAGTCCACTGCGGGTGCTTAAAGATGATGTTTCGGATAACCTTCAGCATATGCCAGATTCGACCACTGAGTGAGGAACCGATAACCCTTCGGGGCATTCCAGACTCTTGTGCCGAAGGTATTTACCGGCGTGGTAGTGAGTTGTTCGAAGGTTCTTTTAATAAGTTCGTCTGCAACGGTCATACAAGCAGTATACCGAATCCGGAAGAAAAAGTTACCCGTTCTTTAAAGGACGAGTGAACTGCAGTTTCATTATTTATCCTCGTTTCAGAATTTACTGCGACGGCGTTACTTCAGCATGAATATCTTCTAGCCACGGAATTTGTGCCCAATAGAAAGAATTACGCTCTCTTAACTGCTCACACGCTTCTCCTATATTGAGGGGGAATGCCACTACTCTTTTTCTTCCGTTTTCTCTGACCGTCTCGGTAATCATACTTCGCCCCGTGCTATCTAAATCAACCCTGTATTTGTCACCAAGATACTCATATACGGTACCTATTTCCAATTGTTCTGATGCGCCAACGGTATTATCATCATATGCAGCTTGGCCGTCGTAAAAATAGATTCGATCATCTCTGATTTGCGCTACTGTGTCTTTACCGGTATTCAATCGTTCCCATTGAACAGATGCTTCATCTTCTATTTCTTCGATTTCATCTACCGCTGCATGAGGATGAGACTGGAGAAACTCTTCAACTACTCTCGTTGTATACCTTCTTTGAGATTCATCTATATCTGATTCATCTGTTATATCTTGATCTTGTGATAGTACGGCCCCTGCTAAAGATCCATCAGGTTTATATCCGAATGAGGCGAGCTTTTCTATTTCAGGAAAGTGCATATGGACATGGACAAAACCGTTCGCATTGGCACGAATTTCTATTGGAGTAAGCCATCGGGGTAAATCGTACGTTACCTCCACTAAGCCGGAAGAGCTTGTTTCATCAATTTCCCGCACTACCCGGCAATGGTGAATATCGCCTTTAAATAAGGTAACATCAGATGCTGCCAGCTCATCCGGATCCTTTGCAAGAATGTAATCTATCATTTTTCTTCCTCTCTCATCCCGGGGAGAGTAAAAAAACTGATAGAATTTTCTTTTAGCACCAGTATCATCTCTCTCAAGAAAACTGGCAAACAGTAACTGGTTATCGCCGCAATAGAGTTCTGGCTGTTGTTCCGGGCTTTTGCTCATAAAAGAATTATACCAAGAAGAGTAAATTATAACTATAGGCTATTTTGCGAGCCACCTAGCAGTTCTCCTCGAGTAACTGTTCACACTTCTAATATAAAAATGTCATTGCGATCCTGAGCGAAGTCGAGGGAGAAGCAATCTCAAGAGATCGCCACGTCCCGACATAGGTCGGGACTCGCGATGACAAAATCCTGTCAGAACGGCGAACTGTTACTTCCTTTGTTGCGTATTGACAAGAGACGAAAAATGTAATAAAAGGATAGGTAGAAAAATAATGAAATCAAGAACTTTACTTTTTCTTCTTCTTATAGGGCTTTTTTTAACCGGCCTGTTTATTTATTATCCTTCACGGGATACCAAGGCTCAAGTTGCCGTTTATGCCACGCGTGAGACAACGCCGGTTTTAAGCATCGGCGATGCGGCAGATGATAGTGCTATTTGGATCCATCCGAGCGACCCATCACAAAGCACCATCATCGGAACGGATAAGGACGGCTATTTAGAGGTTTATGATTTGACCGGAGCAGTACTGCAGAGGATCCCTTTCTTAAACAACAACGTTGATATTCGCTACAATTTTCCCCTCAATGGTGAACGGGTAGCACTGGTGACCGGAATCGACCGGACGGCGAAACGTCTTTTTGCTTATAAAGTCAATCCCGAAACGCGACTTTTGGAGGACGTCACTTCCCCACAGCCGTCTGTCAACGGCCACATGGGTTCGGCGATGTATGTCAGCCCGATAACCGGCAAATACTATCTTTTTACGAATTATGAAAATGTCTTGAAACAGTATGAACTGACTGATAACGGCAACGGCCAGGTGGCGATGAATGAAGTGCGCTCCGTTACCTTCGGTTCGTTTATTAACCGGACTGAAGGGGTAGTCGCGGATGACACGCATGGAAAAGTGTATGTCAGCGAAGAACTGGTGGCAATTTGGAAATTGGGCGCAGAACCGACCGATGGAGAGAGTAAAGAGTTGGTCGATAAACCGATTGATCAAGGAGGGCATTTTCAACCCGATATCGAAGGGTTAACCATCTACTACAAAACCGACGGCACGGGGTATTTAATCGGTTCCAGTCAAGGGAACAGCAGCTACAATGTTTATACTAGGGAAGGTACGAATGATTATATCGAAACGTTTAAAATTGCCGATGGGGCTGTCGATAAAGTGAGCGGGACTGACGGGATAGATGTGACGAATTTTCCCTTGGGGACAGATTTTCCCTACGGCGTTTTTGTTGTACAGGACGGTACAAACAAGGATGGGGATGTTTCCTTGAATCAAAATTTCAAATTGGTTCCCATTGAGAATATAACCCAGTCATTAGGTCTGACCATTGATACCACTTGGGATCCTCGCCTGGTAGGAGCAGGTCCTGTTACGCCAACTGCAACTCCGACGTCTACACCGACCCCGTCGCCGACTCCCATAACTTCTGTTTTGACTTTTGCCCCAACCGATGATGCCTATGTAAATGCAAATAACCCCAATAAAAATTTCGGGACGGCGGAGACTTTGCAGGCAGACGCAAGTCCTGTCAAAAACTTTTATCTGAAGTTTACTATTTCAGGACTTTCGGGTAGACAAGTATTGAGTACCAAATTAAGACTTTATAATGCCAATGCTTCAGACAGCGGAGGAGATTTGATGTTTGTGCCGGATACTACCTGGATCGAAAGCACGCTAAACTATAACAATGCTCCTGCAGTTTCCGGACTTATCATAAGTTCTTTGCAAAAGGTTTCCCCGGGTAATTGGTATGAGTTTGATATGACGCCGCTCATCAGCGGAGATGGTTTGTATAGCGTGAGAGTCAGTTCTTCCTCAAACAATGGCGCGGACTACGTCTCAAAAGAGGGTGCTGAAGAGTTCATGCCCTTATTAGTAGTTACTCTTGCTGAATAAGCCGGGACTTTGGCGCCCGGAAGATAAAGAAAAGTGATTTTTGATTTTTGGCAGGGGCTAGGAACTATAGTGGAACTTATTATTTACCACGGTTTGGCAAATTCACTCCTTCAACAAATCTTCTGTCTGCATAGCTAGCTACATATGTCTCAAGAAAGCATCTTGCGTATTTGGCAACAGATCTTTTTTCTTCAAATCCAGTGGGGAAGTTATGTTGACGTTGCAGTCTCATTCCTGCTGCCCAAGCGTTCCTTTCATGAAAGAGTCTTAGGCTATCATCTACTCTTGGCTCATCAACCATAAGTTCTATTAAAGCTCTTGAATCTAGCTGTTTGCCTTTCATATTTGTTCTGCTTTGTTCACTGATACTAGTCGCCAAGTCTATTCCATAGGCTAATGACATCGCGACGGCGGGTAAATGTTTTCGTTCTAACTCAACGGCCGCTCTTAGTAATGCAGCATCAAACCCACAGTCTACTATGAGAACATGTCCTATTTCGTGATATGTTCCCGCGTGTTGTTTTATATCTTCTTCTAATTCAAATGGGTTCACTCCGACAACATAAAAATCGGCATCTACCCCAACCCAAGCAGGATCATGCATAAAGAACCCATTTCTTGATCCGGTGAATAAGATTCTTTTTTTGGAAGATATATTCGTTAAATCAGTCTGTCGACTTTGTCCATCGGGATCCAAATGCTGGCTTGAAGCCATATAAAGATTGTATTGTTCAGAATTACCGAATCTTTTCTTCCGATAAGTACCAACCTGTTCAAAAGAAATACCGGCTTGATTTCTCGTCCATGTTATATCCCAAAGATCTACTGGATCTGCTTCGTCGATAGTGATTTCCCTAAATGGACTTATTGGTTCACCCTCAATATTTATAGACGGCCTGTATTCAGGTCTAAATCCTTCTACTGTTTCCATGATGAGGTATTATATCAGAAGCATCGAGGCAAGAGTACATTATAGGGTATAATGGGGAATAACTAATTGCGGCTATAAAGCACGCGCTAGTAAACTACGTTAGGACTTATTTTATTCAAGAAATTTCTTGCCCCGAGTTTCTCTATATCTAATTTGTTGCGCATTTTGCCGTAGATTGGGAAAATGTTGGGGAGGGTACGGGCATACATAAACAGTTCCATAAACAGGGTGATTTACAATTTTTACATTATCAGCCCGTTTAGTAAACTTCATTTCCTCGACCTGTTTAGAGCTCAATGAGCCATATAAGTATTTTTCCATTTGATGCTGTTATTATCTTTGGAAGAAGAAGTCAAACTATAGGATTTTTGCAGGCCTTGGTAAACCATGTTGGAACGTGGTTTAAGGATTTTGTTGCGTCCCAAGGATACTCAAAACCTGCCTTTGTTTACCAACTTGCACTAAAAATAGAGCATATTGCTGGTCAAAATATGTCCTACTGTTGTATGATATTTTAGTTTATGCCGGTTTAAACTTTACAACAATTGCAACATCACCTTTAACAGGTCTCCCATCTCTATCAAAGGCTCCCTCTTCCACAACCCTCACACTATCAAACCTTCCGGATGTCTCTAACTCTTGTATAGCCCTTTAAAAACAAAATGTCAGGTTATAAATCAGTCATCCTGAATTTATTTCAGGATCTCTGAACAATCTAGAAACAGATGGTGAAACAAGTTCAGCATGACGAGAAATACGACATTTTGTTTTGAGAACGCTATAGATATTGCGTAAGCGGTTTATCTGGCTGACCCGGTAAACCTTTTATACCTGCTTGACTTACGTTAGTTAACAAACTCTCGCCCGGTTGTAAGAAAGGGGCTATTCTTGTGTCTCCTAAATCTTTCGGATTAGTTCCAAAACTTGGTCTTTCTTCTCGCATTTACATCACCTCCATTTCAATATGGCGTTATTATAGCATTTTTGGGACACAAATCAAGCTATAGGCTCTTTTTTAGCCTGCGTGGAAGTGGTAAAATGGAAGTTGGATACTACCATTCTATGCATATTGAAAGAGAACAAGGACTTCTACCTCTTGAGACGCTGCCGGAAGAGTTGAGGGTTTCTCCTGCCGAGCAAGCTGACTATCTCGATCGGCACGGCATCCTCGTTGAGACACTTCCGGGAAATAGTCTCTTAGTAGCAGCCCACCGGGATACAGTGGATCAACAACAGACCTATGTCGACGCGCTTCTTCGCGCCGGCTACTATGACGATCCGCCTCATCTTATGGGGATTACCCATCTGGGAGAACATATGGTTTTTGGTGGTTGCCGGGAAGTGCCGAATTTTGTAGAACAACAGCGACGGTTTATATACAATGGCTACCATATAGGGGCCCAAACGCAACCGTTTGATATCAGTTTGCAACTTCAGGCTTCTTCCGGTCTAACAAACCCGTCATTCGGCATCGCAGCCGGTATTCGCAATCTCCCCTCAATGGCGTATCAGCCACTTTTGGATCCTTCACGAATGTCCCATGAAAAACATCTTATACTCGATGAGTATCAGATGCGCCTGCCAAATCTCCCGTGGCAGACGAGCCATGCAATTGCCGAAGCGGTATTTGCACCGGACCATGTACTGCAAAAGGTCGGTACCGGGGACAGGGAATCGCTAGATCGAATAACCCATGAAGATTTGATAGGGCACGTCCAACGCTATTTTACCCCTGCCAATATGATGATCAAACTATTTTCCGATGGGGATCGGGGCAAATACGAACGGCAGATTAACCTCATACGTGAGGTGTGGAACGAGAGCGCACGCAATCACGCAGGCATCCCCACTCGAAATCCTGACTTTAGAAAATTGTCAAAATACAACAAGTTAGACGCTTCATCTCACTATATAAAACCTGTCCCCTATAACAAAATCGGGTATGTGTGAGTACCGCAGCCGTCTATGATTCGGGATTTTATACGAAGGAATCATGTGCGCTAGGTCTCGCGACTGATATCTTAACTAGTGATGCATTTTCGCTTTTGAGGGGTAGCGGTATCGGGTACGCACCGTTTGTTAATCGTGCCATCGTGCCCTACACCGGAACGTCCGTTGTGCAAATGGGCATCGAGGTAGATAAAAACAAGTACCAAGAACTCTCGGTGCAATTACCGACTATGCTTAAAACACTCATAGAGCAGGCGTTGGCAGACGGATTACCTGCGCGCCGTGTTGAAGCTCTCTACAATGCATATGCCGATGTACCTTATTCACTCAGCAATAGGTTGCAATATGCGTTCGATGGCCTTCGTATATGGAATCAGGTGATTCGTAGCGAGGATATTGAACAGTTACACCTTTCCGTTACCGAGCAGGATGTTGCGTCCTGGCTTCGTCGATTTGCCGAAGAGCCGGGAGCGTTGTTTATCGTCGGGGACATTTGAACGTAACTAATCTACATGGATTCGTCCGCCAGGAATTTGGCAGGCATTTCTACTTGACCTTCGAACAATTTGGGCCAAAATAACTCCTATTGAGCTCGATACATTAGAGATGTTTCTTAATAGTAAACATCTTTCAAGATATCACTTTTATCACTGAACAAAGGCAAATTGCAGCGTATTGAAAATGCGGTTTGTGGTATTTTGGATAAATGTATCAGTGGAATACGACTGCTTCATAATAAGATAAACCATATTATTATCTACAAATACATAAAAAGTGTCTGACTCAGTTGAAATAGCAACCACATCTTTTTGCCATATTTGCTGGTGTGTTACTGACGATATGACCTTTTTCACGGACGTATCCGCTTTTGAAAGTATTGCTGCGACTTCTTGTGCAAACGACTGAGTCGTATAATGCTTTGTATTTTTGGAACAATTTACTCCCACGTATCCTTCCCCTAGTAGCGATCTGCTAATTTGGGCATCATAATCGACCGTAAGTTCTACTTGTGCTATATTCTCAAATTGTATATCGTCAAAATCCATTCCTTTTTTCATATTTTCGCTAAACTGCCACGAAGAGAATACTTCTCCATCCGACCCTCCTACAACATACGGCTTCTTTTTAGGGGGAACTGGCATAGTCACATTACACACACTTGCTTTTTTCATAATCCAATCATCCGTATCATTTGTTATTTGTTGGGTATTGTTAGGAAGCGGTGCTTCGTTGGTTACAGAAGGTGTTGGGTGCACGGTATTTTGCTGATAATTTGTTTGAGGATTGGAAACAACGATAGGTGGTCTATAATGCATACCTATATAAAAACCGAGGATAGGAAGTGCGAAAAATAGAATGAATGCTACTAATTTTGATAACCTTGTAACAGTAGTCAGCTCTTTAGGTAGATTCATAGATTCAGTATTTCAAATATACAAAAAAAGCAAGAGTTGATGGAGAGTTCGACCAGAGTCGGCAGGGGCGGAAGGAATCCTCCTACTCCGCCAGCTGGCGGATTCGACGGACACGGTCGAACCCTCGTTCCTGGTTTTGTCCCAGAAGTATCTCGCAGGTCTGCCAGGATTCGAACCTGGAAAAGCAGTTTTGGAGACTGCTGTGATACCATTTCACCACAGACCCATTTAGAGTAGAACCTGCGTAGAACTTCGGGATCCCGCACATCTAAGTCAAATTTTATCAAATTTGGCAAGATGGTGCTGGGAGATACCACTGTTATGCCGTTTAACTACGGACCCTTTTAATCTAAACTACTCGCTTATTATACACGTTTTCAACTGATCGCTGCAAGTTATAGAACGTTACGTGTTTTGAAATACGTTCTTGCTCGGTAAGTATATGATACAGGTGGGTTATTGCTTATGAAGCCGGTTGAAATACTGCATGAATCGTTGCCTGCCTCCATTGACCCTGCCCTCTACTTTGCTGAAAGAACGCTCTTTATAAGTGAGTATCGCAATACCCGTTATGCAGATCAAGTTCATAAAGAGCTCTTGACGGGAAAAAGCGCGCTTATTATATCTAACCACAACACGCGCTTCAATACCCTTCGGGGAATTATGGGAACCCTCATCTACGTCGATCCTCCGGAGGGACTCATCATCCCCATGGGAAATCATATCTGCTACGAATCAAACCCCCATTGGTGGACGCGCGGCTTTGACTGGTATTACCGTGAGAATAGGATCCAACCTGTTCCTATATATTTGAAGCGAAACAACGGGCAAAGTCAACACGATCAGGAACGAACGGAGAAAAATAAAAAAAGTAAACAAATGATCATAGAAGAACTGGAACTACCCGGAAGAGCCGTCTTCGATTATCCCGAGGGGAAATATTCCCGAACGCTTGGGGAAGCGCGCTCTGGACTTGCGCAATTTGCACGGCACGCGGATATCGTGCTTCCCCTCACGACTCATCGCATAAAACGGTTCGGCGGCACAACTCCCGCGGTGACGTTTATGCCCGTACTTCGAGGAAAAGAATTATTCGCCCGCTTACATCAGTATATACCAACTTGTGGTCACGAAATCGTCTCACAGATAACATCAGATATCTATATGACGTCGCTGAGCCTACCGCTTCCGGAAAAAGAAAGAGGGCGCTATCGTGACTTTGCAGCCGCCGCGTCATCGATCCTTGAAGGATACAAACCGCAACCATCTTATCCGGAGTATCGGATACAGCGCTTCGCCGAAGTGTTCTATTCTTTGGTGCAAGAGGGATGCTTCCCTGCACGGGAAGTTTAACGTTATTTCACTCTGTTTCGCTGATTTGTAGCTGAAAAGAAAAGTAACGTTCCGACAACCGCGCCTGATATCAACGAGTTATTAGTAGAACTGCCTAATAGCTTTGCTAAACCAGCTACGGCAACCCCTCCGAACAGCCCGATTGATGTAGGATCATCTTGGAAATTTTGCCGGTTATCTATCAATAACCCTGCTCCTGCCGCGCCCGTGAGCCGAAGAAATCCCCTTCTTGTTACGGTCTTTTGCAATAGGGAAAGTTCTGAGGTACCTGTCGTATCAAATTCCCCGTTAATCAAATTTGTCGATTCGATAGCAACCATGGAAAGTATTATTTTAAATAACCCGAAGAGCTACATGGCTAATTCTCATTGATTTGACTATATCACTTCAGCTTTTGCGTTTCTTTGTGGTCGCGGGTTCCGCGGCAGGTGGAACAATACTTGCGAAAAGTAAGCTTTTGCTTTGTCTCTATACGGTTTTTTTCGGTAATGTAATTGCGGCTCCCGCATTCTTTACAAACCAGCCCGATCGGCATACGCACGTCTTTTTTCTTTGCCATAGGT
>DATEBW010000004.1:0-3009 GCA_035287165.1 Patescibacteria group bacterium
CTTCCCGATCCCTGGCGGTAAAACTGATACCGCTCGGGATGCTTTTTGTAATATTGTTGGTGGTAATCTTCGGCAGGATAAAACTTCCCTGCTTTCCGAATTTCGGTAACAACGGGGCTGTTAAATTTTCCTGACGCCGCAAGTTTCTTTTTTGAATCTTCTGCTAATGTTCGTTGTTCCTCATCGTGGTAAAAAATCGCGGTGCGATAACTCGACCCGCGATCGGCAAACTGTCCTCCTTCATCGGTTGGATCAATATTTCGCCAGAAAATGCCGAGCAGAGTTTCGTACGAAACAACGGTCGGATCATAGCTGACCTGTACCGCTTCGACGTGTCCGGTATTTCCGTAATAGACCTCCTCGGAGGTGGGTTTCTCTGTCGTACCGCCGGTGTAGCCGGAAATAACTTTTGTAACGCCCTCCGTATGTTCAAACGGTCCCACCATACACCAAAAACACCCGCCTGCAAAGGTTGCCCTTGCATAGCGGGCATGCCCGCCGGCAAAGGTCGCAAGGACGGTCTGCTTTGATGTAGGTGGTTTGTGCGTTTTCATAGGTATAAAAAGTATATCACTGATCATTGACAACCGGGAATAACAGCATATGATAAATTTATGAACTCGCTTACTCAACGGCAACTTCTGCAATTCGGCGGCGTTCTATTCGTCGGCCTCGTTGCCGGCTATTTCCTCCGAGATATCCCTCCAGGAATGAGACCAAAGCTACCTTTTCTACCTCTTCCGTGTACCTATAACGGACAAACGTACCGACATGGGGAAGGATTTCGTTCCAGCGACGGATGTAACAGCTGCAGTTGTCAGAACGGACAGGTTGCTTGCACGCTCATGGCCTGCGGCGCTCAACTTCCGTCGGTTGAAAATCCACCGTTAGTAAAGAGAGATACATCGTCCTTATTGGACGTTCCGATCGTATTAGATACCACAAATATTCTTGAGATAAGGACGATCTATGACGATGAAGAAAACGAAAAGCTGGCGCGAAGCGGTGAACCGTCGGACAGCATTGCTCAGGATCAGGCTTCATGGACGATACAAAATTTTCGTGCTTCCTCCAATGGCACGTTGGAGGGCACGTTGGAGATGAGTGCAAAACGTGAGCCAAATATGGTGGTAAAAAACGACATACTATTTCTGTCAGTAGCTGGAAGTCGGATCTTTTCTCAGGGGGATGTGTTCAGTGAGACACTCAGTAACGTTAAGCCGATTATTGCGCTAAAGTCTGACGATCAATCTGCTCTTTTTGACTTATCGGGCACCTTTCAGGTTCCTTCCCTCTATAACGAAGAAAGGCTGCAACTGGCTGCGGTAACGGTCGATTTTAGCTGGGTACGGATATATGAGAAAGATGCCACATTTTATTATCAAATCATTTATGGAGCAGAGTATCAATTATCCTCTGACATAAGATTTGATCAGTTCGTTCCTGAGGTTTCTCGAACATTTAACTACATCCATAAGCCGTTACCGGAGACCGCATATCTTCCAATTGATGGCGGTTTTGACTATCTGACGTGGATCCGGAAGAATATTTTGGAAAAGCAATAAATCCCCTGCTATCTCATCTTACAGTTTTGACAGGACCCGCTTCTTCAGCCGCGCCATGCGGTGGCGATCGAGTCCCAGTTCCGGCACCTGATACGTTTCCTCAAGCAGCAACCGCAATTCGTTGGGAAAATCTTTATAACCGACTGCAACACAGAGTTTGCTGTACAAGGGAAATCGCGCGGATTCCCGTACCAAACTAATGATGTCCAGCTTATCTTTTTGACCTTTAATTGAGCCTTTTCGCTGACTGTAGACAAATTGTTTGAGAATAAGCAGTGTTTCCGCTGTGGGAACCGTAAAGCCTTCCCTTACTGCGGTGTGTTGTCGGATAGTCTCGGGTGATAATCCGGGATCGGAGTAGTGAGGAAGGTAGATATCAATGTCAACCTCTTCGGCCTTTGCTTCGTATTTTTTCAGCCGTTCGTTCTTGACAATGGAAAATTGTTCCTTCAGAGCCGGCAATGTATCATACCCGACGATAATATCGATATCTTTCGACTTGAGCGCCTTCGTATAAACCCACACCGCCCAGCCGCCGATGAGAACAAAATCAAAACGCTTGCTCAAGAGTTGGAGAAGGCTCCAGCTTTTGTCGGTGACGACGGATTGGTAATAGTCTGTTTTAGGCATATTATCCTCCGAACGAGGCGTGGATTTTTGCCAGAATCGCCTGCTGATAGTCCCGGGCGTACCACTGCGGAAGATTCCAGAGGTCGACAAAGAGTTGCGGCAGCGGCGGACAAGGCGTGTATTCCCGCAAATGACGATCTGGAGATAGGATAATAAGATTCGGCTGCCCTCTGCTGTCGGAGTCAAATCTGCGCGCTACATCCTCCGGTTTATCACTATAGCAATATACGATGTCGTAATCGGCCGGCCTATCGTGGTAGCGAAATCGATAGGCGGTATAAGCCGTAGGAATGACCGATCCCGGTAATAAACCTTCAATCTCCAACACCGGTAAATCAACAGATATTCGATAGATGACGTCCTTTTGCACCGATCGTTCCGTAGCCCATAACATCAGTAGTTTTTCCATGTCCGTTACTTCAAATCCGCGGCCGTGCACTGCAACGGCGCCGACTGCGCGCGGTTTGGTGAGCGCGTGATGGATCGTGCTCGTTGACAGGTCAAATTTTTTAGCCAGTTCCTGTTGCTGAAACTTCAGGATGCGACGTTCAATGGTTTCCGTGAGAATCTCCCGCCAGATGATTTCGATTTTTTTCATAGAAAAATACTCTCATTTCTATTTTAGTCGAAATGAGTAATACTGTCAAGAATCCCTTGACAACCATCAAAAACAGTCTATGCTCTATCTATGATTTCATTCTCTCAACGGCAACTTCTGCAATTCGGCGGCGTTCTATTCGTCGGCCTCGTTGCCGGCTATTTCCTCCGAGATATCCCTCCAGGAATGAGACCAAAGCTACCTTTTCTACCTCTT
>DATEBW010000005.1:0-8316 GCA_035287165.1 Patescibacteria group bacterium
AGGCAGCGGACTACCGTTACTTTCCCGAACCCGACATTCCGCCGGTGAAGTTTACCGATGAAGAAATAGAAAAAATTCAGAGACATTTGCCGATGTTACCAACACAGGTTGAAGAACAGCTTGTTGTGGAATATAAGATTAGAAAAGAGTACGCGCATATTTTAGAAAGAGATACAACATTACTTGATTATTTCAAAGAAACAATGAAACAGTTGAACAATGAAACAATGAAGGCGGATACTATTGCAGGACTGATTATTAACAGGAAAGTGGATAGTACAAAAGTGGCGCCCGAAGCATTCATTAAGAATCTCCTGTCAAATCAGCAGTCGAAAGTTTCCGATGAAGGTGAAATTATGAAATGGATCGATGAGGCATTTGTCCAGCTTCCCCAAGCAGTTTCCGATTTAAAGTCCGGCAGGCAACAGGCAATCGGCGTGATAATCGGAAAAGTAATGCAGCTTTCCAAAGGAAAGGCAGATGCGAAAAGAGTACAGGAGATAATTTTGAAAAGAATATGATCTCTAAAGAAAAATTATTAGCCATTCAAATTGCCTCTAATAAAGCACGGAAAAATTACTTCATTTCTGAAGAAGAACTGCATAAGATGATGCAACCTTTCGATGAACAAGCAAATAACGTAAGTTATACATGGTCAGATCTCGGTCTAAACTGGTGTCATGTTTATGAAGATAATAAAGGCATCTACGGAGATTTTTGGTATTACACAGTTAATGATATTGACGAAGGCAAAGAAATTAAAGTTACAGAGATGCTAAGAAACTGGACGTTGTATCGAGCTGCACTCTCATCGTACCTTCAAGATCACCTGAATGAATCCTGCGACTCGCATAATTTATCCCGAGAAGAAGTAAGGATTTGGAAGAAATAAACGCTATATTTTGTTGTTATTTAAAATTCTTTTCGGTACAATAGCAGTACTCTATGTCCGACTTTGTTCACCTCCATGTCCACAGTGAATATTCGCTGCTCGACGGACTCGTCAAAATCCCAAAACTCATAGAAAAAGCGCAGGAATACGATATGCCTGCCGTTGCCCTCACCGACCACGGTGTTATGTACGGCGCGTTCCAGTTTTACAAAACGGCGGTGAAAGCAGGGATTAAGCCGATTGTCGGCATGGAAGCATACCTGACTCCCCACAGCCGGCATGACCGGAAAAAGGATGCGGAATACGACCGCTCCCACGTAACGCTTCTGGCAATGAACGAGATAGGTTATAAAAACCTGATTAAACTCACGACAATAGGCCATCTCGAAGGTTTTTATTATAAACCGCGGATTGATTTCGAAACGCTGGAAAAATATAAGGAAGGCCTGATCTGTTTGTCCGGATGTCCGCAGAGCATGGTAAACCGCTTAATCAGGGATAACCGCATGGAAGAAGCGGGGAAAACGCTCCGCCGTTTTCTCGATCTATTCGGGGACAATTATTATATTGAAGTTATGCGGCACCCCAAACTTGCCGGGCAAGAAGAGCTCGTTGCCGCCCAGATAAAACTTTCGCAGCAATACGGCATCCCGATCGTCGCCACCAACGACGTCCACTACCTCAATCCCGATGACGCGTACGCCCAGGAAATCCTTCTGTGCATCCAGACCCAACGGACGATTCTTGAAAAAAACCGGAAACTATCCATGCTCGATTCTCCCGATTTTTACTTCCGGTCTCCGGAGGAGATGATAGCGCTGTTTATGGACCACCCGGAAGCGATTGAGAATACCCTTGCCATAGCCGAACGGTGCAACCTGACTCTCAAAATAGGCGATCTGATCCTGCCGCATTTTCCGACTCCCCCGGGTCATACCTCCGAGGAGTATCTGAAAAAAATGACGTATGAGCGTTTTCCGACGCGCTTCAAAGAGATGACCGAAGAACACAAAACCCGCCTTGATTACGAACTTGACGTCATCTGCAAAAAAGGCTACGCGACCTATTTTCTCATCGTGCAGGATTTTGTTAACCACGCAAAAAACACCGGCATTGCCGTCGGACCGGGAAGGGGATCGGTAGCGGGAAGCCTCGTGGCGTATGTTCTGCATATTACTGATATTGATCCTCTGCAGTGGAAAATTCCCTTTGAACGCTTCCTCAATCCGCACCGCCCATCCCCGCCTGATATCGACCTTGATTTTGCCGATGACCGGCGCGATGAGGTTATCCAGTATGTCACCGAAAGATACGGCAGTGAGAAAGTAGCGCAGATCATCACCTTCGGCACGATGGAGGCGCGGGGCGCCGTACGCGACGCCGGGCGGGCTCTCGGCATGCCCTATTCACAGCCGGATCGTATTGCCCGCATGATACCGGTGGGGTCGCAGGGTTTTTCTATGACTCTTGACCGCGCACTGAAAGAATCTCCGGAATTGTCAGCGTCTTACGCAAACGAGTCGGAAACCAGGAAACTTATAGATCTTGCCAAAAAACTGGAGGGCATCGCGCGCCATGCGTCCGTGCACGCGGCTGGCGTTGTTATCGCCGATAAGGCATTAACCGATTATGTCCCTCTGCAGAGAGAATCGCGCAACGGAAAGATCGTCACCCAGTTTGACATGTATTCTCTCGATCTGAATGCCGTCCCGGACGGCATGGCAGTCGGGCTGCTTAAGATGGACTTTCTGGGACTGCGCAATTTGAGCATTCTGGAAAAATCGATCCGTCTTGCCGAAGAAATCCACGGTGCCCATATCGACTTACATACGTTATCGGTAGACGACCCGGAATCGTATGCGCTGATCGCCCGCGGCGAAAATGTCGGCTTATTCCAGCTCGAGTCTGCCGGCATGCAGCGGCTGGGACGGAGTCTGAAACCGACAAAATTTTCCGATATTTCCGCTATGGTTGCTCTCTATCGTCCCGGCCCCATGGCATGGATCGACGATTTTATTACGGCAAAAGCTAATCCGCAGAAAATCCGCTACCCGCACGCAGACCTCAAACCAATCCTCGCTGAAACGTACGGCATCGCCGTATACCAGGAGCAATGCATGCAGATAGCGAACGCCATGGCAGGCTATTCTATGGCCGAGGCAGACGGGTTACGACGCGCTATCGGCAAAAAGAAAAAGGACCTGATGGAAAAAGAAAAGAAAAAGTTTATCAAGGGCTGTGTCGCGAAGGGATACTCGGAGAAAACCGCAGTAAATGTATTTTCACTCATCGAAAAATTTGTCGGATACGGTTTTAACAAAGCACATTCGGCAAGCTACGCAATGATTGCTTACTGGACGGCATATATGAAGGCGCACTATCCTGTTGAGTTTATGACCGCGCTCTTGACTGCAGAGTCGGAGTCGACGTCCGGACCGATCAGGGACGAGAAAGTGCGCCGCGCCGTTGACGAATGCGGTCGCATGAAAATCCACGCGCTGCCGCCGGATATCAACCGTTCAAACGTAGAATTTTCAGTCGAGGAAAAGAAAGATATCCGTTTCGGCTTATCCGCCGTCAAAAACGTCGGACGCGCAGCAATCGAGACTATACTTGCCGCACGCGCGAACGGGGCATTTGAATCATTTAATGACTTTTGTGAGCGCATCGACCTTTCGAAGGTAAACAAGAAAACCATGGAAAGCCTGATCAAAGTGGGCGCTTTTGACTCCTTCGGGAAACGAGCCGCGCTCTTGTCCGCTTTACCTGAAATCGTTTCCCAGGCGCAAAAAACCAAGCAGCAACTTTTGACGAGCCAGACATCTCTGTTCGTCGACGACTCGACGTTTACCCGGAAACCTGTTTTGCCGGACATTGAAGAGTTCAGCCGCCGTGAACTGCTCACGCTTGAGCGGGATCTGCTCGGCGTGTATTTGACTGACCATCCGCTTTCCCGTGTGATGAAACAGGTACAGTCCAAAATCACCCATACCATTGCGGAGCTCGACCCGCTTGCATCAGGAACCAATGTAACCGTCGCGGGGATGATTGTACGCATAAAGCCCGTGATAACGCGCCGTAACAATCATGAAATGGCTTTTGTCACGGTCGAGGACGTCAGCGGCTCTATAGAGGCCGTCGTATTTCCGACGCTGTACAGCAGTACGCAAGTGTACTGGCATAAAGATGCCGTGCTGCTGATACAGGGAAGTATTGACCGGAGGAACGACCGGACCAGTCTCGTGATCAATAAAATATATCCTCTTGACGTATGAAGCGAACCGTTTTACAATTACGGCGTGGTACAATTTGCGAGGTTAAGCAGCAGGTGCCAAAGAAGACCGATAACGATAAAGACCGTGCGTTGTTAAACAAGGCACTGTCTAACGGACTTCAACTTGGTACGTCAATCAGCCTGCCGATAGTCGCAGGTGTTTTATTTGGTCGCTATCTTGATACGCAATTCAGTACTTCGCCAAAACTAACCCTTTCTTTTCTATTTTTAGGTGTTTTGGTCGGAGGATATAGTATAATACGATTAACGAGGATTGAAGAATAGAACGATTCAAATTACTATTTAACTCGAATTACGAAATTATTTAGCACGTCATTGCGAGACATACGACGCCAGGAGTATGACGAAGCAATCCTATTCGAGCTTGGGATTGCTTCTCCGTCAACTGACGGATCGCAATGACAGATTGTTATAGTAGCGTTTTCATTTAGTAATTCAGGTTAATTACTAATTTCTAATGTCTAATAAAACGTTCAATGAATAAATGTCGGAACAATAAAAAGTATACTTTGTCTTTTTTTAGAAATTAGTAATGAGAAATTAGTAATTTTCCTATGCTACATATTTCACTTGCCGGTGAGCGGCTTTTTTATTTCGCCGGCGTCCCGGTCACCAGTACGCTGCTGACTACATGGATAGTCATGGCGATTCTTACGGTACTTTCACTGACTATTTATGCGCGTATCAGTACTATTCCTTCCCGTTTTCAGGCAGGAGCGGAACTGGTCGTCGGCGGATTGTACAATATGTTTTCGGGCATATTGGGCGAGCGCACGCGAACATACTTTGCAGTTCTGATGACTTTCTTTATATTCATTATTTTCAGCAATTGGATCGGCCTTATACCCGGCGTCGGGTCCATAGGGATCAGCCATGAAGAGGCCGTAACTGCCGAACACGATGCAGCGGATGAGCAGAAAATACCTTTGACGCCTCTCTTTCGTGCGCCGACTGCTGACCTGAATACGACGTTTGCGCTCGCGATTATTTCATTTGGCCTACTGCAATATGCCGGCATATCGGCGCTAGGCGGATTGGGGTATCTGAAGAAATTTATAAATTTCTCCAATCCTATTTATTTCTTTGTCGGTATACTGGAAATTATTTCTGAACTCGGAAAGATTATTTCATTTGCCTTCCGGTTGTTCGGAAATATTTTTGCCGGAGAAGTATTGCTTGTGGTGACGGCTTTTCTCATTCCTCTCTTCGCACCGATACCGTTTCTCGGACTGGAAATTTTTGTCGGGTTTATTCAGGCACTGGTATTTTCGATGCTTACGGCGGTATTTCTCGCCGCGGCAACGAGCCATGCACATTAAATTACCGATCAACCGATTAACCAATCAACCAATTAACCGAATGAAGAGTACGTTTTAGTAAATACTGTTATTAGGTTAATGGGTTCAACGGTTGGCAGGTTTACAGGGGAGGTGAATGATATGACTGAAGAAGCAATGAGATTAATCGGTACAGCGCTCGCGATCGGCCTTGGCGCAATCGGGCCGGGCATCGGCGTCGGTATAATCGGCGGAAAAGCTATGGAAGCAATCGGCCGTAACCCGGAAGCCGAAGGAAAAATCCGCGTAAACATGATACTTGCCATCGCATTTGCCGAAGCTATCGCTATTTACGCATTGGTTACGACGCTTATTATTAAATTTGCGTAACAGCGATCCAGATGATCCTGATGTACATCCGAATGATCCTGATATATTTTTTGTTTATCTTTCGGATAATTCGGATGCATTCGGATATTAGGATCGCGTTATTATATGGAAAAACTCGGAATTGATCCGGCTTTGTTCATTACACAGATTATTAATTTCTTAATAATCATGTATATATTGCAGCGGTTTGCCTATAAGCCGCTCTTGAGTTTATTGGACAAACGGCGGGAAGAAATAGCTTCGGGCCTTGCCATGAAAGAAGAAATACAGAAGAAGCTTGAAGAAATGGAAGACGACCGGAAGAAAGTAATGCGTGAAGCGCGTGAAGAGGCGCGGCGCGTGGTCAAAGACGCGGTTGTCGAGGCGAAGAAACAATCCGAAGCATACCTGGCGTCAGAAAAAGAAAACTTACGCGAAGAGCGCGTCAAGATGCTCGAGGAAGTCGCACGGGAACGTGAAAAAGCCGTTGAAGACGCCAGAAAACAATCGCTTGAATATGCGGTGCTGATAAGTGAAAAATTGCTCGACCAAAAACTTGATCAGAAAGAACAACAGCGGCTGCTCGCAAGCGCAGTCCGTCATGTAAAGCAGCTCATTTCATGAAACAGAATACGAACGATGACCGCGAGATAAACGTCGTACTCTCCGGCTTAGTCGGTTATCTGCAAAACACGGGAAAAAAGCATCTCCTGCCTCATCTTGCCACGCAGTTACACAGCCGCACCCTCGAGCAGACGACCGAAGGAGAGGCCATAACGGCAATACCGCTATCCGGCGATCAGCGGAAAGAGATTGAAGACGGCCTCTCAAAAAAGTACGGGATTCCCATTACCGTAAAGAATACCATCCGGAAAAATATCCTCGGCGGTATCATTGTGCGGTTCCGCGATATGGTGATCGACGAGAGCCTGGCAATGATGCTTAACCGGTTAAAAAAACAGGTGAACCTCAAATAATTAATATGAACATCGATAAGACACTCAAAGAACTGGAAAAAGCCATTGATCAGTACCGGTATGAACCGAAGATCGAGCGGATCGGCAATGTTACCTCTATCGCCGACGGCGTCGTGAAAATAGACGGACTGGCGACCATCAGCTCCGGCGAGCTTCTCGAGTTCCGTGACGGCATATACGGATTGGTTCTTAATTTAGAGGAACGGGAAGTTGGAGCGGTAGTACTCGGCGACTATTTAAAAATCAAGGAAGGCGACGAAGTAAAAGGCACCGGAAGACTGCTATCCGTTCCGGTAGGAAATGACTTTGTCGGACGCATCATCGATCCTCTCGGGCGCCCGATCGACCGCAAAGGCACCGTCAGGCACGAGAAATACATGCCTCTCGAACGTGTTGCGCCGGGAGTAACCGACCGGGAACCGGTTGATACGCCGGTGCAGACCGGCATTCTAGCCATAGACAGTATGATACCGGTCGGGCGCGGACAACGCGAGCTTATCATCGGCGACCGTGGCACCGGCAAGACTGCCATTACGCTGGATACAATTATCAACCAGGGGAAAGAAAAAAGCGGCATAATTTGCATTTATGTTTCTATAGGACAAAAAACAGCGCGTGTCGCACAGGTTGCGGAGCTGCTGCGATCTCACCGCGCAATGGATTATACGGTCATCGTCAACGCCGACGCGTCCATGCCCGCATCCCTCCAGTTTCTGGCTCCGTATGCGGGCTGCGCATTGGGCGAATATTTTATGGAAAAAGGGAAAGACGCCGTGATTTTTTTTGACGATCTTTCGAAACACGCATGGGCATACCGCGAACTCTCATTGATTTTACGCCGGCCTTCAGGGCGTGAAGCATATCCCGGCGACATATTTTATTTGCATTCCCGTCTCCTCGAGCGCGCATGCAAGCTTTCCCAGAAGCGGGGCGGCGGATCGCTCACGGCATTTCCGATCATTGAAACACAGGCAGGGGATATCAGCGCATACATCCCCACGAACGTCATCTCCATCACCGACGGCCAAATCTTTCTGGAAAGCGACCTGTTTTATGCCGGCATCCGACCGGCTATCAACGTCGGCCTATCCGTGTCCCGTGTCGGGGGTGCCGCGCAGATACCGGCGATGAAGAAAGTCGCCGGAAGACTCCGGCTAGATTTAGCCCAATACCGCGAGCTGTCTGCATTTGTTCAGTTTGCTTCCGAACTCGACGCCGGGACACGCACCCAGATAGAGCAGGGCGCTAAAATGGTCGAGCTTTTGAAGCAGGAACAATATAAGCCGTTTCCGGTCGAAGAACAGGTCTCGTTATTATGGGTAGGGACAACGGGTAAACTGGAAAAGATAGAGGTATCAGAAATTCCTCAATTCAAACAAAAATATTTGAGCTATCTGCACCAGTACGGCCGTGATGTGCTAGATTCACTGCGTGACGAGAAGAAATTGACCGATAGCGTTGTAAAGAAACTTGAAAAAGTAACGGCGGACTTTTTGGAAGAATACG
>DATEBW010000006.1:0-9593 GCA_035287165.1 Patescibacteria group bacterium
GAAGTTGGAAATTAGAAGTTCGACAACGAAGTTTGAAATTTGATGTATCGAAAGAAATAGAGTCATTCCTTCTTTCAAATATCCAATTTCACTTCCACTTTCTAACTTCAAACGTCTAATTTCGTTAGTCACTTAATCATATGAAGCATGTTTTATGGTTCGATGAAGTAGACAAGGAAGATATATCGCTCGTCGGCGGAAAGGGCGCGAATTTAGGTGAAATGACCAAGGCAAAATTTCCGGTGCCGCCGGGCTTCATCGTCACCGCCCAAGCATACTTTCACTTCCTTGATAAGACAAAGCTGCGTCCGCGCATTAAAAAGCTGCTCGATGACCTTAACTATACGAAAACGACTGAATTACAGCAGGCATCGCGCAACGTGCAAAAGCTGATAATAAATGCGGAAATTCCCGGCGAAATCGCTGATGCGATCGTCGACGCGTACCTCTCCCTCCCGACCCGCGAACCGAAAACGAAAAACGGTAAGCGGTCCATGATATCCCGGCTATATGATAAGGTGAGCCCTGCGCAGGTGCCGGTTGCCGTCAGGAGCAGCGCGACCGCGGAAGATCTTCCCGAGGCATCCTTTGCCGGACAGCAGGCGACGTTCCTGAACGTCAGGGGCGAGGCAAACGTCGTTAATGCGGTACGTAAGGCGTGGGCATCGCTGTTTACCGCACGGGCGATTTTTTACCGGAATGAAAACGGGTATGACCATTTCAAAGTCGGCATCGCCGTCCCGGTGCAACGGATGGTGAGCTCTGAAGCGTCCGGCGTCATGTTCACGGTTGATCCGGTTTCATCGGATAAAAATTCGATTGTCGTCGAAGCGATTTATGGTCTGGGTGAATATATTGTCGGCGGCGTTGTTACTCCCGACCATTACGAAGTTGATAAAAAGACTATGCAGATTGTAAAAAAAACAGTGTCGCGCCAAACTATTTATTTACCCGGTGTAGGCAAGTCAAAAGCACCGGTCCCTTCCCGGATCCGGAATAAACAAAAAGTGACTGACGAGCAGATTATTTCCGTCGCGCATCTGGGCAAGCGTCTGGAAAAACATTATTACTTCCCGCAGGATATCGAGTGGGCAGTTGAAGGCGGCGTCGTGTACATCGTACAAACGCGCCCGATCACCACGCTCGACCAGGCGTCCGTGACCGAACCCGATGTTGCACAAAACCTGAAACGTATGCGTGTCATCGGCACGGGAAATCCGGCGAGCCCGGGAATTGCGAGCGGCACCGTAGCGGTAGTCAGAAGCGCGCGGGAAATATCAAAAATCGACGAAGGGGAAATACTCGTTGCCGAACAAACGAATCCGGACTATGTACCCGCCATGAAAAAAGCTTCGGCGGTCGTTACCCAGAGCGGCGGGCGCACCTCACACGCGGCAATTGTTTCGCGCGAACTCGGAACACCCGCGGTTGTCGGCATGGAAAACGCGCTCAAAAAGCTGAAGGACCGCATGGAAATTACCGTCGACGGCACCAGCGGCGTCATTTATGAAGGATCGCTTCCTGAAGATATTGTGAGGCGGTTTAATTACCAGCGGCTCGCCAGCGGCGGGGCAGAACGTATATTAACCGCGACCAAAGTATACGTCAATCTGGCAGAAGTTTCCCGGGCCGAGGAGGTAGGTAAACTTCCCGTGGACGGCGTCGGCCTCCTGCGCGCTGAATTCATGCTGGCCGACATCGGCGTTCATCCGAAATACGTGATCAAAACACGGCGCCAGAAATCCTACACGAACGAGCTTGCGGAGAAAATAGCGGTTTTCTGCGACGCGTTCGGGCCTGACCGGCCGGTTGTTTACCGCACGACTGATTTTAAAACGAATGAATATAAAAACCTCAAACACGGCGCCGAATTTGAGGCAGAAGAAGAAAATCCCATGCTGGGTTTCCGCGGCGCCTCGCGCTATGTCGCCGAACCGGAGGTTTTTGAAATGGAACTCGAGGCGATAAAAATCGTCCGGAATAAGATGCGCCATAAAAACCTGCACGTCATGATCCCATTCGTACGCACTCCTGGTCAACTCATAAAAACCAAGAAAATCATGGCGGGCGCAGGGCTTTTGCGCGCGCCGTCATTTAAACTCTGGATGATGGTCGAGATTCCGGTGAACGTACTTATGCTCGATGCATTTTTAGATACCGGCATTGACGGCATTTCTATAGGCTCTAATGACCTGACACAGCTTATTCTGGGTATTGACCGTGATAACAGTAAAATCGCGCATGATTTTTCCGAATTAAACCCGGCAGTCCTGTGGGCTGTTGAACAGACCATCAAAACATGCCATAAGCGGAAAGTAACTTCTTCCGTATGCGGCCAGGCGCCTTCCGACTACCCTGAATTTGTCCGGAAACTCGTGGAATGGGGGGTAACCAGCATATCAGTCAATCCCGATGCGGTATATGAAGTACGGAAAACTATTTCAGCAGCGGAGAAGAGGCTTATGAGAAAAAAGGCGCGGTAAGATCGTATCACCCTCCCATTCCCTCGAATTCGTTTGAATTTGAAGTTGGATGTTGGAAGTTTGAATGTGGAAATTGAAGTTAGAAAAGAGATGTTTGAAATCTGAAAAAATCAAATCATCTACTTTCCATTTTCTCACTTCATTATCTACGTTCTACCTTCCAACTTCTAACTTCATTGAGCGATCCGTATTCTCAAAAATTAGTATTTTTCCGGAACATCACTCATTGCAACCAGCTCATTTTCCTGCTATTCTACTATTTACCTATGCCCAAAATATCGAAGATCTTCGCCCGTGAGATCATAGATTCCCGCGCAGACCCGACCATTGAAACGACTGTTTACCTCGATGACGGCAACTGGGGGCGTGCCGGCGTGCCGAGCGGAGCTTCGATCGGTCAGTATGAATCTCATGAACTGCGGGACACGGATAATAAGCGCTACCGGGGCAAGGGAGTGCTGCGCGCCGTATCGCACGTCAACGACATCATCGGCCCCGGGCTTATAAACGTGGATCCGCTGCGCCAGATAGAAATTGACCGTTGGATGATCTCCGTTGATAAAACCCCTACAAAAGCGCGGGTTGGCGCCAATGCCATGTTGTCTATCTCTATGGCCTTGGCGACGGCTGCGGCAAATGCCGAGCGGGTTCCGCTCTACCAATATATCAACGCACTCTACCGGCGGGTCGGCGGGAATGCCGAAATACAGCGCATTCCGACGCCCATTTTCAACGTCATTAACGGAGGAAAACACGGAGCCGGAAACCTTGATTTTCAGGAATACCATGTCATTCCTTCCACGGCAAAACCCTACAGCGAGGCGCTGCGCATCGGTGTTGAGCTGTACCATTTTACCGAAGATGTGCTGATAGAAAAAAACTCCATCCATTCGGTCGGGGATGAGGGAGGATTTGCCCCCGATCTAAATACAAATCTGGACGCGCTCGAGGTCGTCATGCAGGCGGTTAAAAAAGCATCGTATCAATTCGGGGAAGACGTATTTCTCGGGCTGGATGTTGCCGCAAATTATTTTCATACGAAAGGACGCTATAAAATCCGCGACGCCCAGAATTCTTTCAAAACAGAGCAATTCATCGATTTTCTGGTCAACCTGAATTCCCAGTATCATTTGCTCATTCTCGAAGACCCGCTCGTCGACGACGATTGGAACGGCTGGAAACAACTCATGGGAAAGTTGAACGATTCAGTACTGATCGTCGGCGATGATTTGCTCGTAACCAATAAAGAACGGTTGCAGAAAGCAATCAATGAAAAAGCATGCAGCGGTATATTGGTCAAGCCGAATCAGATCGGCACGCTCACCGAGTCACTTGAAGTCGTCAAGCTTGCGCAAGACAATAACTTCAAGACAATCACATCGCACCGCAGCGGTGAAACAAATGATACGTTTATCGCCGATTTTGCCGTCGGCGTTCAGACGGATTATGTAAAATTTGGTGCGCCCGCGCGCGGCGAACGCGTCGCAAAATATAACCGGCTATTGGAGATTGAAGGAGCGATCGTTCAAAAAGGAGAAAAGAATAATGACTAATGAGTAGAGGACGATAAATACTTGTCCTTTTGCTTGCCCTTCGAAGCTTTAGCGAAGAAGGGTTAATTTTTTCATTGTTCTTTGAATTCTATGACTAAAACGGTAGTTTTATTAATTCTGGATGGTTGGGGGATTGCACGGGACTATGAAGGAAACGCCATTACCCGCGCGAATTTGCCGAATTTCCAGCGGCTCATGAAACAATTTCCCCACGGGAAATTGAGCGCGTCAGGCGAGGCAGTCGGATTGCCGCGCAATGAGGTCGGTAACACCGAAACAGGCCACCTGAACCTAGGTGCCGGATTCATCGTCTACCAGGACCTTCCGAGAATAAATATGGCGATAGCTGACGGTTCCTTTTTCAAAAACGAAACACTGTTGGCCGCCATCGACCATGCCCGGAAAAATAACAGCGCCCTCCATCTCATGGGTCTGATCGGCTCCGGCGGCGTACATGCCAATAACGAACACCTGTTTGCCCTACTGATGTTATGTGCCGAAGAACGGCTCACCAATGTCGTCATTCATCTCTTTACCGACGGGCGTGATTCGCCGCCGACCGTCGCGCTTGACTACGTAACGCGCGTTGAAAAAGAGCTTGAACGCCACCAATTCGGCACCATCGGCTCCATTACGGGAAGGTACTTTGCCATGGACCGCGATTTCCGCTGGGAACGGACGCTTGCGGCGTACCACGTGCTTACCGATGGCGTAGGCCCTATTTTTTCGTCTGCCGAAGAACTCATTAATCAATCGTATAAAGCCGGATCGACTGACGAATTTATCAAGCCGAGTCTTATCAAAGATAAAAAAGGCGCGCTCCATACCATACATGACCATGACTCTGTCGTTTTTTATAATTTCCGTATAGACCGTCCCCGCCAGCTCACCAAATCATTTGTGTTCGATGATTTTGAATCGGAGATTCTCGGAGAGGCCCGGCAGGGCGGCGTTCTTCCTTTTTTTAATCTCTTTGCCGGACGGAAGCGCACGCTTGAGCGCGGCAAAAAATTGGAGGATTTATATTTTGTCACGATGACGGAGTACGAACGGGGATTGCCCGTCCACGTGGCGTTTCCCAAAATCACCGTTTCGAACCCGATCGGCAAAGTGATCGCCGATCACGGGCTTCGCCAGCTGCGGGTCGCTGAATCTGAAAAAGAACGCTTCGTCACCTACTATTTCAACGGCCAGCGCGAGATGCCGTTCATCGGCGAGGAACGCCGGATCATTCAGTCGCTCAAAGTCGCCACATACGATAAGGCACCGCATATGCGGACAGCAGAAATAGGCGATGCGATCATTGCTGCACTCAACGAGCAGGCGTATAACGCCATTATTGCAAATATTGCAGGCCCCGACATGGTAGGCCATACCGGTGTTTTGTCCGCAGCGGTTCGCGCCGTCGAGATTGTTGATGAAATGCTCGGTAAACTCGTTGAGGCGATTATACAGCATTCGGCCATACTCTTAATCACCGCAGACCATGGCAATGTCGAGGAAATGATTAATTTCCATACCGGTGAAATGAATACCGAACATTCCGAAAATTTAGTTCCGCTTATCGCCGTCGCTTCCGAACTACAGGGAAAGCCGTTCGAACTGCGTGATGGTATTCTTTCAGACGTCGCGCCTACTATTCTCGCCAAGCTCGGGCTGGAGAAGCCGCGCGAAATGACCGGAAGAAACATTCTCGAGGATATATCCCGTTAACCAAATTATTCGAATTTCTCTTATCCAACTTCAATTTCCAGCTTCCAACTTCGAATTTCTATAGATTCATTCATGGCGCTATTCGTATATTCGTATAATTCGTAATTCGTAGCATATAGTTTTTCCTCTTGACTTTATCTTGTATTAACAATATAGTATTCTTTATGGCACTTCTCAACGCGGGAGCGGAAGCGGTTGACAAAAACGCCCGATCATGGCGGAAAAATAAAATAGCGCTCTATTGGGAAGGCGACGACGGATCGAAGAGTAAATTCACCTTCCAGGAACTCTCGATGCTGTCAAATCAGTTCGGTAATCTTCTGAAGCAGTATGGCGTTGAACGGGAAGACCGCGTCTTCTTTTTTCTTCCCCGCGTCCCGGAACTTTTTTACGGATTTATCGGCGCGTTAAAAGCGGGCGCAATTGCCGGCACGCTGTTTTCCGCATTCGGTCCGCAGGCGCTTCAGGACCGCCTCGATAACAGCGACGCAAAAATCCTCATCACCACTGAAGAACTGAAGTCCCGGGTCGACAAAGTCCGCAAAAACCTTCCAAGTCTTATGCATATTATCACGATCGAATCAGAAGAATATAAAAAACGCATGCAAGAGGCAGATACCAATCTGAAAATCGCCCAGACCGACGAGGAAGACCCGGCCTTTATGCTGTATACTTCAGGAACTACCGGAAGACCAAAGGGCGTAGTCCACGTCCACAAGGCAATCCTGCACGAACAGAAAACCGCAAAACTCGTTTTGGATATTAAAGAAGAAGACGTATACTGGTGCACGGCAGATCCCGGCTGGGTAACCGGTATTGCTTACGAAATTCTCGGCACGCTTTCTCTCGGCGCTTCCACCGTGGTACACGAAGGCCGCTTTTCCCCGGACACCTGGTATCGCATCCTGCAGGATTATAAAGTAACGGTTTGGTATACGGCGCCGACCGCCATCCGTATGCTTGCGGCGGCAGGGGATGAGCTGGTCAAAAAATACGACCTCTCTTCACTCCGCCACATGACATCAGTCGGGGAGCCGCTCAATCCCGAACCCATTAAATGGGGGAAACGCGTATTCGGGTTATATTTCTATGACACCTATTGGCAGACAGAGACCGGCGGCATGATGATCGCGAATCGTCCCGGATTGAACATAAAACCGGGCTCCATGGGCAAACCGCTTCCGGGGATAGAGGCGGCTATTGCAGACGATAAGGGAAACATTCTGGGAATAAAAAAACCGGGGAATCTCGTATTCAAAAAAGGATGGGATAGCATGATGCGTAAAATCTGGCGCCGGCCGGAGAAGTACGCGTCATATTTTAAAAGAGGCTGGTATTACACCGGGGACCAGGCATACAAAGACGAGGACGGCTATTTCTGGTTTGTCGGTCGTGCCGACGACGTGATAAAAACTTCCGGGGAGCGCGTCGGCCCGTTTGAGGTAGAATCGGCGCTCGTATCGCATCCGTCAGTCGTTGAAGCCGGCGTTATCGGGAAACCGGACCCCATGCGCGGAGAAATAATCAAAGCATTTGTGACCCTTAAAAAAGGAGTTCCGCAGTCAGAAAAATTGAAGGAAGAGCTTGCCCAACATGTGAAAAAATTCCTCGCCGGCCATGCCTATCCGCGCGAAATAGAGTTTATGGATAAGCTTCCCAAGACGCGCTCGGGCAAAATCATGCGCCGGATATTGAAAGCACAGGAACTCGGCCTCCCGATAGGCGACACCTCTACTCTTGAGGAGTATTAAACTATGCAATTAATAGAAGGATTTCTTGAGCGTTTTAAACAACATAAGCAACTTACTGCTGAACAACCTGCTACTACAGTAAAATCATATCTTGAATCTCTTAGTCCCCATGACCGGGAACATGTCCAATATTTGCTCGGCATCGTTTCTGTATACAATAGAAATTTATCGGGAGATCATCCTTTCACGGTCATTGCAGAGGGAAGTACCCTTCGAACAGATTACAGAATTCCTCAAGATGTAGATTTACGATTGCTTTGTGCTGTCAACCCATCTCATCCAAAAAGAGGACATGCGATACGAGGCATGAACAATGTACTGGAGACACTTCTAAATAGTGAAGCAATTAAGTTTGATATAGGATTTCCTATTTCTACAGATGAAGAAGATGAAGGACAATCTTACATCATTTATTTCGAATCCGGACTTCCCGTACATGTTAAGACACAAAATGCAAATTCACGCACTACACAAAATTATTTGTCGCAGAGAGACCCGGTACACAAACCGTTTCTTGTAATTCTTGATCCAATTAAGGAAAGGGCTATGCAAGAACAATCACATACTCATCCTTTGGATTCTCAAGCCAAAAGAGCTTGGCCTCCCGATAGGCGACACATCGACACTTGAGGAGTATTGACACTCTTTCTTCCCTATGATATAAACGCATCTCTGTCAACTTAATAATCCTTTCTATGTTAGAACGTGCGCAACTAGCCTACCGAATACTGGTTCCGAAGAGGGAAGAAATAGTACGAGGCAAAAATGAAGTGTTAGCTAAAGAATATTTTGCCCGATTAAGTAAAGAAGATAGATGGCATACTGGAGATTGGGTTGGATTCATCAAAAGGATAAATGAAAGGCAAGGCAGACATTTTTTTGCAGTCATCGCAACGGGAAGTATTTTAAGACCGCAAGCGGAAAGAGAACATGACCCTGAGGACATTGACCTTCGTATACTTCACTCATCACCCTATGATTCATCCGCACGCATGATTGCGTTGTATCAACTTCAAGCTAATATTTGTGATAGCATAGCGGGACGTCAAGGAGAGTATGAGATACTTCCTCCTACACCAAGTTACAACATGCAAGAAGCACCTTCGTTTCGTATTCATTATGCTAATAGTCTTCCAGTACATCTTTCCTATCCTAATGCTCGTGCCTGGGATGCAAATAAATACATACAACAAGAACGAGATGAAGATCAGTATTTTGCAGAGCTTTTAAATCCTTCACAAGGTATAGATTCAGAAGAGTATAAATATTCTTATATCCATAATCAGAGTGCAGCAAAATAAAAGTAGACTAAGGAACTCGGCCTCCCGATAGGCGACACTTCCACTCTTGAAGAGTATTGATATACTAAGCAGATTACCGTGCCAACCGAAACAAGCTCTTTTCCTTTTTTTGAAGATACAATTTTCGATGAATTCCCTGAACTATATGATGATCTCCTTATAAGAGATACCCGAAGGCCTCCCACCTTTACTGAACTTCTTGACCCAGATACTCATTTATATCCCGTAGAAAAAGAAAGAATAGCAACACTTCTAAGTCTTTGTATTCCTTATATGGATCAGGGATCTATGACACTTATTAAAAATGTACTCACCTTATCTTTAGGCGCTCACGCAAACCAATTCAGAGGAACAGGACATCCTTATAGCAACCATTTTCTTGACGTCTCAATCGAAGCCGCAATAAACGAAATGGATCCTATCAGTATTTGTTCCGCACTTGCACATGATACTGACGAGGATACCATGTTTCGGATTCTAGATATGATGATTCACGCATTTGGAAGCTATTCTCCTCAAGCACAATCTTTTGTTAATACCGTTCGAGGTTTGACAAAATTGCGTTCACGGCACCTGAGACGAGAAGAATCGGAAACCGAACATACCCGCACAGTCATTCGTTCCGCGATAGCTGATCCTCGGACGGCTGCACTGAAAAATTTCGACAGAATGAAAAATCTGGAAACTGCTCAAGGACTTAAACCACAAAAACGTATACGGGTCATTCGGGAATCACGTGTACATCGTCGTCTTGCCTACATTTTAGGAATGGTTGAAGATGCTAAATATATT
>DATEBW010000007.1:0-4640 GCA_035287165.1 Patescibacteria group bacterium
ACGGGTAATTGCCTATTTTTGCCTTTGCGTTGGTCAGTTCGTTCAGCAGGCTGCTTTTTCCGGCATTCGGCAGTCCGATAAGGCCATACGACGCCAGAAACTTCAGCAGTATCCGTACCTGTATCGTTTCTCCGGGAAGTCCGGGTTGCGCATATCGCGGGGTAGTATTTTCAGGGGAACGGAATTCATAGTTTCCTTTGCCGCCCAGCCCCCCTTTGCAGATGAGTATTCTCTGCTCCAGATCGATGAGTTCCAGTTCTTCACCGGTTTTTAAGTCGGTTACGACAGACCCAATCGGCAGTTTCAATTCTATAGTTTCTCCACCGCGGCCGGATTTGCGGTTCCGGTCACCCGGCTGTCCCCTCTCTGCCTGGATGTGTTTTTTTGTTGAAAATTGGTTGAGCGCATAGAGGTCTGACGTGACACTGATATATAC
Source organism: Patescibacteria group bacterium (assembly GCA_035287165.1). GTDB lineage: Bacteria > Patescibacteriota > Microgenomatia > 2-01-FULL-40-14 > DATEBW01. The sequence continues at coordinate 437 of DATEBW010000007.1, forward strand.
GTCGCCGCCTTTCCCGCCGTTTCCGCCGTCCGGTCCCGAGTGCATTTGCCTACCGAAAGAAACTTTTCCTGCCCCCCCGTGTCCGGCAGTTATGGTTATGGTGATATCGTCGACCAACATAGGCGTATTCCGCCTTCGCGAAAACCCTCAATTAATCATCTTAGTATACTATAGTGAACCTTATATGAAATTGCATAATAGTTACGGTTCACTTTACGAGCGGTATTTTTAAATAAGTTTGTCTATACTTGTTCGCTGCGGCGGATTTCAGCTCCGGTGAATAGTGGGTTATTAATTACCTTGTGAGATTGTGATGGCCAAAGCCATCGGAGCTTCAATATACGCTTTTAACGAGTGAGGAATTGATTTCTCTCTTAAATTCTTTCGCCTTACCTGATACACTCATACGATACTGATTAAACCATCGCAGTATAGTTAAAACTTGTAGAAATGGCATAATGTGTTATATTAGCCTCAAATGCACATACGACCCTCTTTACCATCTCGAGTGTCTCATAAAAACTTCTTTAGATTTAAAGCGCGCGACAATTATGAACTGGGAAAGCAGCTTGGCGAAACGTTCAAAGACCAGACACACATTGCTCTTAACCGTGCTAAAGCGAGTAAAACGTGGAATGTTAAAATCGAACATGCAAAAAAATATATATCACCGGTAGAACAAGACTTTCCGCATTATATAAAAGAATTGCAGGGATATGCAGAATCAGCAGGCGTGTCTTTCGTTGAGCTTTGGTCACTTTGTCTGGAAGATGAATTAGAATATTACCGTAGCGAAAAATGCACCACTGTCATTGCCAATAATGGCTTCCTCATTTCACATAATGAAGATTGGGATGAGAATGCTAAAGATATGATTTGTCTATTGCAAAAGTCTGTTCATGACATAACTATAGTTGAACTTTTTTACTGCAACACACTAGGCGGTAACTCCATCAGTATTAATTCTCACGGTATAGTGCAGTCAATCAATTCATTGACACACAGCGACTGGCAAATAGGAGTTCCGCGAAACGTGGTGGCGCGCTGGTTATCAGAAACAAAAGATCCAAACCGCGATTATGAACGATTGAAGTCTCTACACCGGTCAATGGGCTACAACCATTGTTTAATAGACCAAAGGAGAAAAATACATAACATTGAATGTACTTCTCAAAGACAGGAACTTACGCAGCCCTATATACCGTATATTCATACGAACCACTATCTTGGTTCACTGAAAGAATTTGAGGCAACACAGAAGGATGAAAACAGCAGTACTTTTAACCGGTACGATAAAGCAACGGCGGGTGTTAAGCCTCTTATGAGCACTCAAGAGATCATAACGCTCAATAGCGATAGCTCCGACGGGAGAAAAATGAGCATATTCAATGAAAGAACAATAGGCAAAATGGTAGTAGATTTGAAGCATAAAAGATTAGCGGTTTGGCTGAAGAGTGAAGAAGAAAAAGGCTGGGTAGACTACGATATAGAAGACTGACACCTATGAATGACGAAAATACGGGTAATAGCATATTTTTTAAAGACCGCCTGTACGGCAAAAACGAAATAAAATCCCCCGCTATCATTATTCTTATTAATTCCGCGCCGGTGCAGCGGTTAAAACTCATCAACCAGTTCGGTATTCCGGATGAATTTTATCACCTCAAAAACTATTCCCGTTATGTCCACTCCATCGGCGTATTGCTGTTGCTGAAAAAATTGGGAGCATCCGAAGAAGAGCAAATTGCCGGATTGCTGCACGATGTATCGCATACGGCGTTTTCCCATGTGTATGACTGGATTATGGATGATTATACGCAGCAGGGAAACAAGGAAGACAAGCAGGATAAAGGCCATAAAGATTTTATCCGAAACTCTGAAATTCCGCATATTTTACGCCGGTACGGGTATTCGGTAGATCGGATTACGGATTACCATCATTTCGGCTTATTGGAAAGAGACAGCCCTGATTTATGCGCCGACCGGATAGATTATTCGCTGCGCGAATTTTCGGCGGAAACCGCGGGGAAAATCCTCGACGGATTAACGGTTTTTGATGGACAGATTGTATGCAGGGATTACCAAACGGCGGCATTGTACGGAAGGGCGTTTCTCAATCTGCAACAGGAGCATTGGGGTGGATATGAGGCAGTGGTCCGGTATCACCTGTTCGCCAAAACCTTGCGGACTGCGCTGAAGGCGGGAATAGTTTCAGCGGATGATTTTCTGTTGCATGACGAGCATATTATTTCCCGACTGAAAGCATCGGGTAATACGAAGATTCTTGTCGGGCTGGAATTTCTGAAACAGAGAACTATACCGCCTGCAAAAAGCGGCGTCGTGGTGTACAAAAAATTCCGTTATATCGACCCGCTTTATTTAGCGCGAACTTCTTTAATAAGATTAAGCGAGAAGGACGGCGAATTCCGGGAATTGCTCAATAATGCGAGGCGAGGAAACAAAGAAGGTGTGTTGGTACCGAAATAATATTATTAACTGATGTCACGCAATACTCTTCGTGTCATTCCCATGAAAATGGGAATCTATATGAATAACGCTCTGGATTTCCGCTTTCGCGGGAATGACATTGCGTGAGGTGAGTTATTAATAGGAGTTACGCAGAAGTCGTCATCCTGAATACGTTCGCTGTCGCTCAGTACTATAGCTTGTTTCAGGATCTATTAACAATCGAGGACTAGATGCTGATCCGTCGGTTGACGGACAGCATGACGAATTACGCCTCTGTCGGGAGTTAAAGATATGAGAAAAAATCCTCGTACTACCGTATCACGTTCGGGCATTATTACTTATCTGAAGACTCATGCCATCTTCTTTCTTATTCTTATTATTGCCATTCTCCTTCGTTCCCAGGAAATCTGGTCGGGCAATTACCTCTTTCTCATCGACCAGGGGCGTGACATGCTCGCGGTGAAAAAAATCGTATTTGACCATGACCTCACGCTGATCGGGCCGTATACGAGTCTGGGAGGCGTGTTTCAGGGGCCGTTCTACTATTATCTGCTCGCCTTCCCGACGTTTTTGACGAACGGCGATCCGGTCGGTGCCATGTATGCCATGGCAGTTATCACTCTTCTGACTATCGCAGCGGCCTATTATTTCTACGGTATATTGTTCGGCAGGGACGCAGCGCTATTTACTTCATTTCTGTTTGCGGTTTCGCCCGAGGCAGTGGCTGCGGCGACCTATATCTGGAATCCCCACCCGATGTGGCTTCTGATCACGCTGTACTGTTTTTTGCTCTATCTGGCGCGCTATAAAAATCAGAAGTACCACATGGCGTTATGGCCGGTGATTTTTCTCATGTTCCATTTTCAGATGGCGTTCGGTGTATTTTTATTCATGGCGACGGTTCTCTACTTTCTCGCGTTTGGGAGAAAGCATATTGCGAAACGGCAGGTGCTGCGGGCCGCAATTATCTCATCGGCCGTATTACTGCCGCAGATACTTTTCGAGACAAGGAATGATTTTCTGATGACGCGGTCTGTTTTTTCTGTCCTGTCAGGCGGGAGCCATCAGGGGTTGTTTACCGGAAATGAATTTTCCGGCTACCTGCCGCTTATCCAATCGCATGCGTCGAGTTTTCTTGACAACTTCCGTTCGTCATTTCCTCATATGCCTCCGCTTACCTATTTTCCTCCGGCAATCGCCGTTATTTCTGTGATTACGCTTGCGTTTCTGAAAAACAGCATGGAAAAACAGCACCTATCCATGGTGTATTTGCTCGGGTTGATCATACTGGTTATTTTCTGTCTCGGATTTGTATACCCTTTCCCTATCCGGTACTGGTTTCTTACCGGCTTCCAGTCCTTTTACCTCATAATCGCCGGAATTGTTCTGGCAACGTTATGGCGGTATCGGACGACCCGGATTATTCCGGTAATCACCGTATTCATCTGTTTATGGTATGCATATAGCAGGATTATATCGCTCTATTCTCTTCCTGAAGATGAAGGCGGGCTGGCAAAAATCAAGGGAAAGCTCGCGGCGATTGATTACGTATACGCAGATGCGAAGGATAAAGAATTCGGGCTGTTGGTCTTTACGCCGCCGGTGAATACCGACGCATACGATTATCTTGTCTGGTGGCGGGCACGCAATAAATATCACTACACGCCTCATGCTGAAAAACGGGGAATGGTATATTTATTAATCGAACCGGACCCTCACCAGCCGTGGACGTATA
>DATEBW010000008.1:0-2674 GCA_035287165.1 Patescibacteria group bacterium
CTCCTTTGCCTTATCAATAGTATCCTGTACACCACCACTTTTATTAACCTGAAAAGCATTAAGCTCATCTGATGCTTTTATCACTGCAGTGTTTCGTTCATAATAAGTCCGGATATTAACCACCGTATATGTTTTGTTTTCATTAATCGCTGATGGATTACGTTTTTGAACTTCCTTTAACTGGGCAATAAGCATTTCAGCTTGATCGGATGTAATGACTCCTTCTTGTGCTCGTTTTCGATAATGTTTTGCGTATAGCACGAGTGTTACGGGAAGAAAGATTTTGAGTTTATCAAGACCAGGGTTATTTTTAATCGCTTCATCAGTCGCAACATAATCAACGCCCAGCGCGCCGCCGGTGACAATACCATTTCCTTCACCAATTATCCGACGGATTTCCCGCCGAACATCTGATTCAACCTGTTCATTTGTCTTTTCCCAACTGCCGCTTATTGCGATCCATTTCATTCTTGTGATTGTTCCCATTTCTTTACCAGACATAATGCCTCTTTCTCATAATCAGGAATAAATACCGTTACGATTTTCCTATTATTGTGATCATTCAGTAATGCGTTTGGCGTTGTCCCCCTGCCCAATTGGCGACTGAAAAGCACATCGTACAACATTCAAAGGTCTGTCTTATCGTGATCCGGATTCTTCAAAATATAATACGTTGCTTTTCCTTTCCCTTTTCGTTCAATGAGCTTGAGTTCAAGAAGCTTTTGGAAGTCCAACCTACGTGTTGCTTTTGCGCGATCGGTAAGCAGTGCATAATCGCGATCGCTTATATATCTGTTTTGTTGAATATGAGTAAGAATTTCGAGATGGTGTGGTTGCAGTTCAGTTTGAGGAGTATATGACGTATTTGGTAGTAATTTTTGCACTCTCAAAAGCTCATCGATGATACCTTCCATAAAGTACTCAAGCCATGAAGTAAAATCGATCTTGTCTTTGAGTTCATAGTAGTCTCCGTATTCACCGACCGTCCGGAAGTATTTTGTTACATTCTTATTGTAATAGTTTTCAAAACTGAATAGGTTAAACGTATTTAGCCCCATTGCTGCCAGGAGCCCCTTTGTTGCAAGTCTTGTTGTCCTGCCGTTGCCGTCCGTAAACGGATGAATAATGACCATTTGCTTATGAAAGATGCCGGCGAGAATCAAAGGGTCTATGGTAGTGCGGCTAGTGTTTATAAAAAATACGAGTTCTTCCATAAGTCGCCGAACATCTTTTACGTCGGGAGGCATGTATACGACGTGTCCTGTTCGAGGATCATGAACCGCAACAGGCTTTTGTCTCAAATGTCCTGAATCAGAGGACGGAAGCAGTGTACGGGTAACGCTCTTTTGGATACTAAGTATAAGGTTGAGTGATAAGGTGAGGGAACCTTTGGTAATCTTCTCGTTCACTGTTTCAAGTGCATTGTTATAATTCAACACTTCCTGTTCACTTTCTCGTGCATGGGCTGGTTTTGATTTGAGGATTTTCTTCACTTCAGTCAAGGGAAGCGGATTTCCTTCGATGCTTGTAGAGGCATAGGTTGAAACAGCCCTTGCCGTTTGTTCAAGATCCATAAGAACGATATGCGGAAAACGCCGGACATTGAGATCGGCAATCAGGGAATTGATACGTTTGATATGGGCTAGAAGCCGGTCAGTGATAGTATATAAGGGACGAAACATTAGCCTAATTTTAGTCGATTATTAGTCGATTGTCAACTTATTTATCCATTACCATCCGAGCTAACCGCAAATCATCATATGAATAGGCGCCGTTCAATTTTTGAAATACGGGAAAGAGTTTATCGTCATCAAATGCAGCAAACACCCGGTGGATTTTGGGCAATTCTTTTTTAAGTCGTGAGGGAATGACTCGTTCAATCTCTTCTTTTTCAATCTTCTTATTTGCCCGCAGTTTCTCCAGATGACTGATAATCGTTCCTTCTTTCAGTTCACGAACGTGGGCTATTTCAGAGATGCCTTTCCTCTCTTTAAAGAGGGCAAGCGTCTGATCATAGGTAGATATGTTTTTAGCAGGTTTCACTTTATTAATGCTCCCGCCTGAACGTCGAATGAAGTTCTCATGTTTTTTTACGAGATCTGTTTCAGAATAGAGATCAAGAGCCTGCACAGCTTTATTAGACTCGTTTCTGAAAACCGTATCAATCTCCGCAATTTCAGGATGTACTTGAAGTGCGCGCTTGTTTAATCCTAAAAGAAATAATCCGGATAATGACCGCACTCGTGAAATCGCTACATATCCCTGGCCGTATTCAAATGCATTCGACAAATCGACTACAGCCGTATCAAGCGTCATGCCCTGACTTTTATGAACTGTTATCGCCCAGGCAAGACGAAGAGGAATCTGAATAATACGAGCAAGCGACCGGCCATCTTCCTCTATTGACCATTCCATGGGCATCACGCTTATAATTCTTCCCTGTTTTGTTTTCACCACGGGCAATTCATCATTGAAACCAACGACTTCTCCCAACGTCCCGTTGACAAAGCCCATCTCATAATTGTTTTTGGTAAACATCACCTGTGCGCCCTTTTTTAACAGCAACGTTTCAGGAGAAAGACACCCTTTCTTTAACTGATCCACCAGCGCCGTTATCCCTTGAGACTCCATGTTGAATGTATGTTCTTCTTCGGGTAACGAAGCAAGCCGCATG
>DATEBW010000009.1:0-3663 GCA_035287165.1 Patescibacteria group bacterium
AACAGCCCAGCCACTTTCGGAAAAGCAAACCCTCCGGTTCTACGAAAAATATCCACAAAACTGGCGTAAAACCATCTGACATCGGAAACAGATGTTGGTGGAAATGGCATAAAATGCTCTTCCCAGAATTCTCGTAAATAGCCATTGGTTAATCCTTGTCGCAGACTGAATGTATAAACGAGCAGAAAGCCTGCTCCCCAGATCGCAAACATAAAGCCATAACGAACGAGTACGGCTCGCTGCTGTGTGGAATAAGTTAACAAATAGGTCAATACGACGGCTCCCAGCAGAAAAATAGTGATATAAGAAAACCAGGGTAAGAGTACGCCAGCACTGCCTGCAACGAAGATCATCTTAAGCTTCAAATTCTCTCTCCCCAGCCAGTCGACTAGCAGGTAGATAAGTAGAGCTACCGTTACATCAAAGGAGTACTGTTTCACTTCAGCAGCGTAATAAATAAGAGGATGTGAGAGAGTAAAAAGCGCCACAGCGATGGGAACCACTCTTGTCGCTAAAAATTGTTGAGAAACCTTATAAAATAACCAGAGAGAAAAAAGACTAGCCAAGAACGGGAATAGCCGTAACGCATACTCACTTGTACCCAAAAATTGGACACTTACTTTTTCCAGCAGCAAAAATCCGAGTGGAGCAGTCTGCTGGTAATCCAAGGGTTGTAGTAACTCAGTATAAGACTTAGTAATGATGTTCAATGCCAGGGCAGCCTCGTCTCGCCAGATTGAACGATTATACAGATACTCTATTAATCGTAGTCCTCCACCGACAAAGAGCAATATCTCGTTTATTTTGTTACGTGCGAATAACCACCTGATCATTCTACGACCGTGTTAAAATTACGATAGGCATAATCCCCGTAATAGTACACAGGTTTGCCTCATGGCAGTATACAATACTGGAAGCTTACTCGTCCCTCGAAGTCTGCCTGTGGCAAACGAAGAGGGGTCGCAGACTCGGACCTATAGATTCAATAACCAAAATCCCCGGGAACAGCATTCGCCTATGGGTGACCAGATACATGAATGTTTCTGGCAAAATCTCGCTCTGTATGGTATAAATAGCCTCAAGCCAATGTAGCTCCCGCCTACGCTCAATTTCGTCCCGAGGCTTACAGCCTCGCGGACGAACGTTCGCTTTGACGGGCAAGCAGTGGTTAGATACTTGCTTCGTAATTTGCCAATGTAGCTCAGTGGTAGAGCACTCGTTTCATAAGCGAGTTGTCGGAGGTTCGATCCCTCCCATTGGCACTAGAATTTATAATCTGAATGTCTCTTTCCACAATTCCCAGTTTGCTTTTGGCGGCGGGCTGGTGGGAGATGGTGTCGGAGGAACCGGAGAAGGTATGATGACAATTACCTCGCTCTCACGTGCTAAATTTAGCCGGTTACGCGCCTCACGCTCAATAAATCCCGCGCTCGTTGCTTCCTGCAGTTGAGCGGTCAGCTCGCTGTATTCATTCTGTGCTTCGTTGAGTTTTTCCTCTTCCTGACGCACCAGGTTCCGGCGCGAAAGAAGATCGGAGACTGAACGTGCAAGATTGAAGAATAAGACAGCGCTTATGCCGATAAGCAACCATTGTAATCCTGTTTTCATACATAAATATTCACAATTAAACCTGCATACGATTGCAATCACTCATGGGTTACTCATTATATTTGTTAGTTGTTTAACGCGATCCGAAAAATCCGAATTCCATCCAAATGATCCGAATAGTACACAACTTTAATTCTGTTTTTCTGTTGTATCCTTCGTCAGTATCTTGCATAAAGATACCGGTGTTACCTTGTTGACTTTGTGGGGGACCGATGATATTATAGGCTTTCTATGTTTGACCTCGTCAAAGAGCAATTTCTTGCTGCGTTACGCTCCCAACATAAAGCTGACGCCACCATTGTAGCATACGGGAAAGATGTCGACCAGCTCATCTCGTTTTTGCGTGCTGCGGGAAAAAAGCAAATCAGCGATGTCGCCAAAGACGATTTAGAGTTGTTTATCGCAGACCTGAAACGCCAGCAATTTACGGCAAAGACGATTTCACGCAAGATTAACTCGATTAAGACTCTCTATCGTTTTCTTAAAGAGCAGCGATTGGTTTCCGTAAACTATGCCGGCGACCTGACGCACCCTAAATATGAGCTGAAAACGCCGCGGATACTGAATAAGATGGAATACCGCGCGCTGCGCGACGTGGCGCGCAGTGATCCCCGCACCTATGCAATCGTCGAGCTCTTTTTACAGACAGGTATGCGTATCAGCGAAGTCGCCCAACTGCAGCTTTCAGACATACAAGATGATTCGATGCAAATCGGCAAGCGAACTATTCCGCTCAATCCGTCGGCGAAAGACGCGCTGGTGGCCTATCTGGAGATTCGACCCAAAAACGGGGAAAACGACCATGTGTTTATCACGAAAACCAATCGGCCGCTCCTGATCCGCAATATCAGAACTGCCATCGACCGCGCACTGAAAACCGCCGGCATCGATAACGCTAAAGTAAACGATCTGCGTACGACATTTATCGCCTACCAGCTTGCCGCAGGCGCGCCGCTCGAGTATATTTCCGGACTCGTCGGCCATAAGCGCGTATCGACTACTGAACGGTATCTCGGATTGGTGAAAGAAAAACCGAAACGCGGCGCAAAGTTAGTAGAATTATGACAATGCATTTCTCGTCATCCGCACAAGCTTCTCATGTACCCAGCCGTTTGAAATAACCGCGCCTTTGATTTTCCCGTCATACCGTTGTTCGTTGCCGAATAAATCGGTAACCTTCCCGCCCGCTTCTTCGACGATGAGTTTTAACGCGGCGACGTCATGAGCATAGACATGCTGATAAAACGTTGCGGCCAATTCTCCACACGCGACCAGAACGCCCTCATAGATGACGGACATGAGATTTATCGGGATAACGTCATACTGATGATCGAGGTTATGCATTGCGTCAGGAAAATCAAATCGTTGAAAAAACTTCCATACCCGTACACCGACGACGGCATTTTTTAACGTTTTTGCCGGTGAAACATGAATCGTCTTACCATTCAGTTTTGCGCCGTTTCCTTTTTCCGCCGTAAACAGCCGGTCCATAAACGGATCATAGACGACGGCGACGACGGGAACGCCGTCCTTCACGAGCGCCAGTGAAAAGACGCACGTCGGAATGCCGTGGGAAAAAGGTATAGTGCCGTCAATCGGATCGCAGACCCACACGTATTGCGCGCCTTTTTTCAGATCGCTTCCTTCTTCTGCAAGCACGCTGTGATCAGGATATGCTTTCCGGACTTCACGGATAACCATTTGGTTAATTGACAAATCCGTTTCGGTGACCGGCGTGTCGTCCGGTTTCCACTGCTTTTTCATACCGGTCTTGAAGTTTTTTTGTATAACTGCTCCGGCGCGCCGGGCGAGTGACGTTGCAAAAGAGAGGTAGTGATGACGACCTGTTTTTTTCATGGTGCAAGTATACCACTTGTTTTGCTATACTGGTCGTATGCCTTTTGTCCTGATCGCCGGCATCATATTTTTTTCGCTCATTCTACTCAAGGCCACCGATCTGCTGGTTGTTCACCTGAAGGCGCTTGCAGAAAAAACCCATCTGGGTGACTATTTGCTTTCCACGGTTATCGTCGGCCTTGCCACGAGCTTGCCGGA
>DATEBW010000010.1:0-20999 GCA_035287165.1 Patescibacteria group bacterium
TATGCTAATTTTATTCCGTCGACTGACACTAAAAAAAACAATAGCATTCGGTCCTTTTTTAGTAGCAGGAACTGTGTCCGTTTACCTGATTGAATATGTGCCCGGAGGAATAGAGATAATCAGTAAGCTGTTGCCTTTTTACTAAGACATTATTCATATTGACATACTGAAAACATGAGAAAAGGCATGAGCCTGGTTGAGATACTGATTACGGTAACGATAATCGGTATTTTGGCGAGCATCGGCTTAATTACCATGAATGATCAAGTGAAGCGGAGCCGTGACGATCGCAGAAGGATACATTTGACAAAAATTCAGACGGCACTGGAAACATATCGGGCGAGCAATTTGTCCTTAGGATATCCGGCCAATTTGAACCAACTCGAGCCGCTGTATATCGACGGCGCATTACCGATAGACCCGTCATCTTATACATACTATTACCGCCGGATAGATGAAAATAGCTATACATTATGCGCATATCTTGAAACAGGAGGCCAGGATGATTGCGGGGGAAACTGTTCAGCGCCGGGAAACTGTAATTTTGAAATAAAGAACCCGTCCTTATGAATTCAAAAAACATTCGTATATTCGTAATGATTAGTAATTCGTAGCATTAGTAATTCGTAGCATATGAAAAAAGGATTCACGCTCGTCGAACTCGTCATAGTTACCGCAATTATCATCGGGATTTCCGGATTCGGGACAGCCAATTATCTTAGCTTCAATGAAAAACAGACCATCGAGCAGGCAGCTAAGACGGTAAAAAATAACCTCCGGCTCATACAGCAAAAGGCAATAGCCGGTGAAAAAGATTCGGGTGTTTGCGGTCCCCAGGCGCTTGCCGGTTGGTGTTTAAGCCCCGATGATTCGACAACAGCGAATGCGTACAAATTATACGGAACGTGCGGAGACCCGGCAGACGGTGTTACGCTCTTCCCTGCCGTGCCGGTATCAATTGACATGCCGGCGGGAGTTACCTTGACATCACGTGTCTATAATGATTCGATCCCCGGGTGGGAGGGAGAAGGCGAACGGATACGGTTCGGCGTGCTTGACGGCACGGTAGCATTTCGTGAGCTCTCTCACAGCAAGGTAACGTTCTGCTTGCAAGGAAACCTTCCTTCTCTGGATGCGGACGACAGTTATGCGATCACGGTCTCGCGTACCGGAGAAATCATCGATGAAGGATATACGAGCAATTGCTATCCGTAATTTTCTCCACTGGTATAAAGCTCCGTGTTTCATGAAAAAAATCCTGAATGGGAGACTAAAATCACGACCACGAATCCTGTCCTGCATGGTCGGCGAAGCGGATTCTTTCCTGCATAATGCCGCCTTGCTCGATCGGCGAAGCGGGTTCGCCTCGCCGAATCCGTCAGCTGACGGAGAAGGCGGGCAGGCTCTTGTAGAGATGATTATTTCCCTTACCATACTTATGCTCGTTCTTATGGGGATTACGAGTGCTATAACCTTCGGCCTCGCTGCTGTTTCGGAAACAAGCCTGAACGGCCAGTCGGTGCATCTCGCGCAGGAAGGTATAGAGAGAGCACGCGTACAGCGTGACCAGAATTGGTCAGGAATCGTGGATAATTGTTGCAGCAGCGACGGTTCGGTAATCGCCGGGACGGCATTCAGCAGAACCATACAAGTAAGCGATACTTCTCCCGATGAAAAACAGATTAAGATAGACGTCAGCTGGACATCGCGCGGGATAGCGCGCACGACGACCTTAGTAACGGTATTAACGAGATGGAGCAACTAAGGATATACTATAGCGCTCTCAAAACAAAATGTAGTATTTCTCGTCATGCTGTCCGTCAGCCGACGGATCAGCATCTGTTTCTAGATTGTTCAGAGATCCTGAAATAAATTCAGGATGACTGATTTAAAACCTGACATTTTGTTTTTAAAGGGATATATTTACGAATTATACGAATTTTATACGAACAGGACTTACGCATCTTACATTGATTTAGCTCGTCATGCTGAATTTATTTCAGCATCCCCATCAAATAGTCGAAAGATTCTGAAACAAGTTCAGAATGACGGAGAACTGCGTAAGTCCTGATACGAAGTTAGATGTTGGAGGTTTGAAGTTAGATATTGAAGTTGGAAGCTAGATTATTTGATTTTTTCAAACTTCAATCTTTCGAACTTCATACTCAACGTTCAAATTTCTAACTTCGAAATTCTCTGATTGATTATTGGTATATTTAGTATAGTCGTCAACCATGAATCGTAAATTTTTGCGCATGCGCGGTTTTACACTCATTGAGGTTATGGTCGCTTTGGCGATATTTTCCCTCATCGCGGTATTAGTAACCAATATGTTGTTTGCGATCCTGCGCGCCACAACAAAAACAGAAGCGCTCAAAGAAGTCCGGCAAAACGGCGAATTGGCGCTTACCGTCATAGAACAGTACGTCCGTTCGGCCCAAAGCATCGTAACGTGTACCGCGGGGCTCGACACAATCTCTGTCGTTAACGCTGATACAACAGTAACAACTATTGCCGTTTCTGAAGATCCGCCCGGAAGCGGCATCCGGAAAATACATGCCGACACCAATGGTACACTGTTAAATATGACCGGCAGTCTGGTAACCGTGGACACGACAGAAGATTTGTTGTTCAATTGTGACGAGGCGACTGATTTGGTAGAAATATCATTCCGGTTATCGCACGTTTCTGCGACGACGAGACAGGAAGAGCGCGCGAGCTCACTTTTTCGCAGTGTCGTGAAGTTGAGAAATTAATGAATTCAATGAACAAATTAGCAAATTAGCAAACTAACAATTTCAGGACTTACGAAAAGCATACTGCTTGAACAGGTCATTCCGAACGTGTCCTTCGATACACTTAGGCCTTCGGCTCAGGCTCGAAGAGATGGTAAGTTTGTCGAATCCATTTCGGAATCCCCTACCAGTACTGAATAGACCCTGAATCAAGTTCAGGGTGACGTACATTAGGAATTTAAACAGACTCTAAGAACATGCGTAATACCTATATTATTATATCGACATTTATTATTATTTTACTAACACTCTTCCCTCGCGCGGTGGTTGCTGAATGGCTGCAAACGGTCGGCGGAGACGTTCATAGCGAAGGACTGATGCGGTTTAATACGGCGACCGAGTTTGTATCACAGGAATTCGTTTCTATTGGCGACTCCGGCGTATTGACTCATAACGACGGAAGCCCGGAAACAGGACTGGGTTCGGAGTCACCGGTAATCGCCGGAGGTTCCGGCACGGATTGGATTTTTAACTCATCGGCCGGCTTTCCGCGGGAAAATTTGCCGAACGGACCCAAATACGGTTTTTCTTATTACTCCACCATACTCGAGCCGAAAAATTCCTATGCCGGCGCAACGCCGCTGACAACTCAAGAGCTGGCAATAATTCCCTCCGGCGTGTATACGTATACCGGTGATCTTAACGTGGGACCGGCATCTGGCGGCGCAGGACCGTTGGTTAACGTTACCGGATCGAAATGGTACGTTTTTTTAGTAGACGGCGACGTGAGGATTAATAAATGGCTGCAGATTGTCAACGACGGTTTTATCGGGTTTATCGCCTCGGGCGATATCATTTTCAGGAATGCGCTTATTGGAAGTACAGCGACGCCGCACGCGACGGGTTTTTTTCTTGCAGACGGCAAAATTGTAACAACCGGCTTTAAAAACGAGGCGCTCTACGCAGCAGGGGTGTTTATCGGCTGGAGCGGATTTCAACTTGATCGGATAGGAAGCGGTGGTTTGGAAGAACAGTTTATTTTCTATCCGCAGATTTTAATCGATGCGCCGGCGATCATGAAAGAATCAAATGCGACATGGCAGGAGGTCGCGCCGTAAAAGACCATTGATCATGATGTGTACGTTACTATCGATTGACAAAGATGAGAAAAACACCGTATACTGAAATCGGCTGCGCTTCAATGCAACGAGGGCAAGCTGCGCTCGTTATCGTATTGATCAGCTTTGTCGTCTTAACCATAGGGTTATCAGTGCTCTCGCGCGTAATCACCGATGTGCGGCTCGCAACGTCGGCCGTAGAATCTGCCGCCGCGCTTGCCGCCGCAGAAGCAGGTTTAGAACGAGCATTATTGACCGGAAGCGGCGGAACCTGGCAGGCGACGCCGACACCGCCGAATATCGCCAGCGCGGTATATACCATAGAGAACATACCTGACCCTTTGACCGAACTGTCCTATGAACGAGGCCCGGTATCGCCCGGCTCGACGACGACGATTTGGCTGGTAAACGATCATACCGACCCGTTAGGGAGCGTGAAGTATAACGGAGACGTGACCATCGAGTGGGAACCGGCTGGCGCGCCACTCGTTATGGCCGTCTATTATGATGAGGCGGGGATCGTAAAAGCAGACCGCATCGTGCCGGGGGGCAGCTTGATCAGCTTGCGGTCATCGGACGCACCATACCTTGACCAATGGCTATTTATCCGCATACGGCCTTTGGACGCAGATTTAAGCAGAATGACTATCGGCGGATACAACAGCACCTTTCCGTCGCAAGGATCGCGCGTCATATCGATCGGGAGAACAAAAAGCGGCGTCACGAGGCGCGTCGAGGCATTGCGCAAGCATCCGGAGCTCCCTGCGCTGTTTGATTTTGTCATGATGAGCGGAACAGATTTAGAAAAACCATGAAAACAATTCTGGGTATCGATATCGGCAGCAGTCAGATGAAAGTTGTGGAGGCCATGTTGCAAGGCAATGCTATTCATATCGTCAACGCTGCCGTCGTCGGAACGCCCGAAAACGTCCTGCTTTCCGAGTCGGACGTTGACCATGATAAACTTACCGTAATGATCAAAACCCTGCTCCGCGATGCAAAAATAAAGTCGCGGCAAGCAAACATTTCCCTTTTGGAGTCGCAGGTGTTTACCCGTGCAATTACCATGCCGAAGCTTTCCGAAAAGGAATTGGTACAGGCGCTCCGATGGGAAGCAGAGCGGTATGTTCCGCTGCCATTGGCAGACGTCAATATGGATTTTGCGATTTTAGCGCAGGATCAGAATACCAACAAAATGGATCTTATGCTCGTAGCCGCGCCGCTTCGGTTTATCAAGCGTTACGTCGATATCCTCGAGCACGCCGGAATCACCATAGAATCGATGGAAAACGAAGCGCTCGCGATTCTAAGGCTCTATAAAATTGCCGGAAGGAACAGCGTCGTTTTGGACATCGGCCACTCGACGACAAAAATCGTATTGCTGCAGGGCGAGATCATACGCCTCGTGAGAAGCATCAGCGTCGGGAGCGGCGCCATCACCAAAGCGATAGTCACCGAGCTAAACCTGCCCCATGCGCAAGCTGAAGAATATAAAAAGACGTATGGTATCGTCAGCGGAAAGGAATATGAGCAGGTTACCAATGTTGTCCGTCCGATTGCCGACTCTATCATTCAGGAGCTTCGCCAAAGTATTACCTATTTTAAAGAAAAGTATCCGCAGGAAATACTATCCCAGGTCATTCTGATCGGCGGCGGGGCTTATCTGCCGGGATTGCGGGAATATATTACCGACCGTATTCAGGTACAGACTGACATCGGTGTGCCCTGGCAGCGGTTTCAGGTTTCGCCGGCCGTCGCCGGCGTGGTCAAGGAACAATCGTCATTATTTTTCGTGGCGACCGGCCTCGCCCTTCGGGATATCTGACAATGCCGCAGTACCGGATTTATGAAACCCCGCATTAATCTTCTCGTAAAAAAGTCGCGCGCGCGCGAAGGCTTAGACGCAGCGTCCAAACTTTTCAGCGTATCAATCCTTTTTTTCTTTATGCTTGCCGCTTCCGTCATGAGCGCCTATGGGTATTGGTATTACTTAAACCGGCAGCATGAAGAACTTGATAAACACATTGCGAGTGCAAAAAATAGCATACAATCATACGAAGATGTCGAACAGCTGAAAGGCATAATCATTTTAAAACTCACCGAAGCAGACGGTTTGGTGTCACGGCGATTCGATTTTGTAAAAGCTATTGAGGATGTCAACACCGTTCTCGGCTTCAGTATTACCATTGAGGAAATGAAACTATTTAATACGGGAGTCGTTTCCCTGACTGCCCGTAAGTCAAGTCAACCCCGCTTTGCCGGAAATCCCCCTGCCAGCGTAGCAGTGCATCAGATACAACTTAAAATTATCGTTCCTTCGTCTTCGGATATCGATGAAATCATTCAGCATTTAACCAACTATCACGGGAAAACTTTGGTGAGCGCCAATGTTGTACGAACCACATTAAATACCGACGGAGAATATGAAATTGAGCTTGAACTAAACTTGGCGAAAAATTCCTAGACAGTCGTATGAATCCAAAACAGAAGATTAAAAAAATTATCAGAACGTACGGCGGGCTTCTTGCTCTCGTATCTCTCTACGCCGTATTTTTTGTTTTGAGCGCTCTCTATATTATTCCGAACATTCTGGAAATCCCTGCCCTGAAGGAATCGATAGATAACCAGGAGACTGAATTGCGGAAAACGACCGCGTACGCCCGTTATCTGGAGGAACTTTCTCTTACAGGACTGCAAGCCGAAGAAGAATTGGTAAACTATGCATTGCCTTCGGAAAACGACGTGATCAGTTTTATTACGACCTATGTCGGCGTCAGTAAACAAAGCCAGGTAACGGTTGAGCCGATCATATACTCACCCGGCTTGATCTCCTCCGGAAAAGATACGCTTCCGCAGGAATTACGCGATTCGGCATTCGCCAATAAAGCCAAGTCCCTCACCGGTTTACAGACCATTCCTTTTACTATGCAGGCACGAGCGGAAAATGCTGATGCAGCAGCGCGGTTTATCAAGACGATTCACCAGACCCGCCGGATCTTCGACATTCAACAGATTGATTGGGACCAGGAAGACAGCGGAAGCATACTCCTGACATTTGTCATCCATACGTACTATTACTTACCCGACCAAAAGACGTTCAATACGTCGCTGATTGATGAGGGGCGATTTAACGACCAGGCGCTTCTCGATAAACTGCGGCAGATGGTCATGTACGATATTCTGGTGTTTGAGCCGATACAAGTGGGAAAACGCGACCTGTTCGCGCCGGTGTCAGGGGCGTTATAGAAAACTATACGTTATACGTTGCCGAGGAGCTTTTGTACGCCTTCGGAAATATGCGCGCCGTTATTGATCCAGTGGCGCAGGCGGTCATGATCGAGATGCAGGTCAGCAGGCGTGACTAACGGATTATAATACCCGAGATCGTCTATCGCCCGTCCGGTCGCTTTACTCCTCTTTTCCATAACGACCACCCGATATGACCGGCGATGTTTTCTTCCCGTTGGTTTTAATCGAATGGTTACCATGAGCGTATTGTAGCAAATGTGCCAATTATTTACAATTATTATGCTCTACACAAAAATAGCGCGGTTTGATTTTCGTATTACCCGTTGACGAACTTTTTTAATGCTTCTTCTGCTGCGTTGATTTCCGCCTCCTGTTTGCTTTTTCCTTTCCCTATGCCGATCTGGTTATTATTGACATAGACACCGATAGTGAACCGTTTCCGGTGGTCGGGTCCTTCCTCCTGCAGCACGCGGTATTCAGGCGTAATCTTTTGCTGGTCCTGGACTAGCTCTTGCAGATAACTCTTCGGGTCCCGGTATGATTTTGTTTTGACGACGCGGTCGACGAGCGGAATGAGCGTATGTTTGACGAGCCGTTGTGCGGCCTTGATCCCCTGGTCGAGATAGAGGGCGCCGAGAAAGGCTTCGTAAGTATTTGCGAGTATGGAAACACTGTCCCGTCCGTTATTGTCTTCCTCTCCCTTTGAAAGCCGTAAGTAAGATCCCAGGTCCAGGGACCGCGCGGCGTTCGCGAGCGTCTCCGTCCGTACAATACTTGAGCGCAACAGCGTCAGTTTCCCTTCAGGATAAACCGGATAAGTACGGAATAGGTATTCGGAGATGATGATTTCGAGCACTGCGTCGCCAAGAAATTCGAGCCGCTCATTTGATTCCACCGGAAGCTTCGCCTCGTTGAGAAATGAACGGTGGGTAAAGGCAGCCTGCAGTAATTGTTTGTCTTTAAACGTCGTTATTATTTTTTTTGTATCCATTTCACAACTGTTCCTAAAACGCCATTGATAAATTTCGGGCTTGCATCATTGCCGAATTCTTTCGCAATTTCTACCGCCTCATCGATTACTACCTTTACAGGTTCATTCCGCGTGACTGTCAATTCGTACACGGAGAGACGTAAAATAGCCAAATCAATCTTTCCTATTTTATCGATGGGCCATTGGGACGCGTATTTTTTAATAAGCTCGTCAATCGTATTGAGATGTTCGACTACTTGCCGCGTTGTTTCTTCGTGAAGTTTCTGCGGACGAAAACTGTACGTGAACAGTTCCTTGACAACAGCGATCCGGCGCAGATGCCGGGGATCAGTGATTTTCTTCATTACGTATAAAGCGATCCGAATTATCCGAATGTATCATCCGAATGATCCGAATATCCGTGAAAAAAATTATCAGGTATATTAGGATCGCTTTTTGGATAGCGGAATGTTATTTTTGCGCAAAAAATCACGCACCCACGCGGCGCGCCTTTTCCCTTTTCGTTGTGTTGAAATCCTTCGTTTAGGTAAAGGAGCCATAATGAAAATGTCTAATTTCTAATTCCTAATTTCTAATAAATGTTTAAATGACAAATGTCTTAATTATCAAACATCTAACTTCCAACATCATAATCTAGCTTCCAGTTTCCAACTTCTAACTTCAATTCATTTAATCCGGCGTTACGGACTCTATTATATACGTTTTCACCTTATCCTGCAACCGCGGGAATAATTTGCTCATGTAGTTTTTCTCATCGAACCGTCCGTCCAGATCAAAAATACGGTCTGCTGCAGAACGCGCTTTTTTAATGAGCGAATGGTCGGTCAGGCTGGCAAGTTTAAATTCGCTGTATCCGTGCTGGCGCATGCCGTAGAGTTCACCGGGGCCGCGGACTTTCAGATCGAACTCTGCAAGCTGCGCGCCGTTATGCACCCGTTCAAGGTTCTTGAGCCGCGCGCGCGCTTTTTCGCTTTCGGATTCGGTAAAAAGAAGGCAGTATGATTGTTTATCCGATCTTCCTACCCTGCCGCGCAATTGGTGAAGCTGTGCCAATCCGAACCGTTCCGCCGCCTCAATAAGCATGATTGTCGCGTTTTGAATGTCTATGCCGACTTCGACGACGGGCGTTGCGACGAGTATATCGTAACTTCCTGCCTCAAAATCCGCCAGCAATTTCTTTTTCTCTCCCGACTTGATCCGTCCGTGGAGGAGCCGGAGTTTCAGATCCGGAAACACGTCCCGCTGCAGCCGTTCATATTCAGCAGTTGCCGCTTTGACGGACTGCATGGATTCGTGGTCCGACTCTTCGATTAAAGGACAGATGATAAAGGCCTGATTTTTAGAAGTTTGATGTTTGACGTTAGAAGTTTGATGTTGAAGTTCGATATGTTGATTATTTGAAGTTTGAATTTTTTCTTTCCTGTTCAAACTATCGATTGATCGCATTTCGTTATCTACGTTCGAATTTCTAATTTCTAACTTCAAACCGGTTAGCTGTTTTCTCATCCATTCATATGCCGCTTCGCGTTTTTCGTTCGGCACGAGCCATGTCTTGACCAGTTTCCTGCCATGGGGCATCTCGTCAATATACGAGAGGTCAAGTTCGCTGTGGAGAACGAGCGCGACCGATCGCGGGATGGGCGTCGCGGTCATGGAAAGCAGATGCGGATGCAGGCCTTTTTCCTTGAGTTTTGCCCGTTGCGCTACGCCGAAGCGGTGCTGTTCATCGATGATAACCAGCGCGAGCTTATCAATCTTTTCCTTGAAAAGTAACGCATGGGTACCGATTAAGATTTCAGATTTATGATTTATCTGGCGGAGCCAGATCCCGCTCCGCGGGATGATTTCAGATTTATGATTCTGTTTGGTTGAACTCGTAATGAGTTGCAGGGAGATACTATATGCCTCGAAAAGTTCTTTCAACGTTTCATAGTGTTGTTGGGCCAGGATCTCCGTCGGCGCCATAATAACCGAACGGTAGCCGTTCAGATGGGCTATATACATCGCGATTGCCGCAACAACTGTTTTTCCGCTGCCGACGTCTCCTTGCAGCAGCCGGTTCATCGGCGTTTCTTTTCCAAGGTCGCTTAATATTTCTTCGACACATCGCTGCTGCGCCGCAGTAAGTTTGAACGGTAAATTCTTAATGAATTCTGTAATTCGTAATTCGTAATTTGTAATTTGTAATTTGACGCCGACTTTTTCTTTTCGCCATGCGCGTTTTCTGATTTGGGAGGCGAGCTGCGTCAAAAATAATTCATCGAAAGCGAGGCGTTCCCGCGCACGGTCGGCCGATTCGTTCGTATCGGGAAAATGAATCTGGCGGATGGACAGTGCGAAATCAGAAAGCAGGTATTCCCGCCGCAGTTCATCGGGCAGATAATCAACGAGTTCAGAATCAAATTTTTCCAGTAACCACCTGATGCGGCTTCGCAGCCATTTAGATGAGACGCCGTACGTTTCAGGATATACGGGAACCAGACGGCCGGTGTGAATAGTTATGAATTGTTGAATATCCCTATTGTTGTCATTCTGAATACGTTCGCTATCGCTCAGTACTATAGCTTGATTCAACATCTGATCTCTTTTATTAATAGACCCTGAAACAAGTTCAGGGTGACGTCTAATAACCTCATATTCCGGTGACTGAAGACTTTTTTGCCCGCGGAAGAATTTAACCATTCCCGATAAACTTACCTGTATTCCTTTGTGAAGAGATTGGACGAGAAACGGCTGGTTAAACCAGACGGCCTGGATAGTTCCGCTTCCGTCTGAAATGACGGCTTTCTGCATGTTTTTACCGTATTTCGTAAATTCATTCCGGATTTCTTCAATGGAGCCTTGTACGGTAACGGTCTCGCCTTCCTGTATGTGGCTGATCGGACTGATGAGCGAATAATCGTCGTACCGGAAGGGATAATGATGCAAAAGATCCCCGGCCGTTGCTATGCCGAGTTTTTGCAGTCGTTTAGCGTAGATTGCGCCGATGAAAGGAATTGAATTAACGGGTGTCGTAAGACGCATGGGGATAGTATACCGTTATTAAAAAAACAACATGGGCAGAAATGACGTGAAGACGAGCGCGAGCCCGGCAATGACGATGATGATCTTAAACAGTTTTTCGTGCTTTCTTAAATTATCCATGGTTATATTACAAATTATACGAATGACGAATATACGAATAAGACATTTTCCGGTTTTAGTATTCGTCATCCTGAATTTATTTCAGGATCTCATTTCATTTACGTATGTATAACTCAAGATGCTGAAACGAGTTCAGCATGACATATAAGAAGTTATCATTTCTCACGATTCATATTTTACTTCTCGCTTTCACATACTTCCTCTTTCCTGCCTTGATAATCATACCATCCCGTACCGAAATTATCCGGTTCGGATCGGTTACTCTTTTTCCGTCCACCTCTACCCCACCCTGCTCAATAAGCCTTCGTGCCTCAGATTTGCTCGAAACAAGTTTCGAATCTACCAGTAAAGAGGGAAGTGAAGTATCGGGTTTAATGGAAAACTCCGGTATATCGGCAGGCAGCTCCTGGTGCTGGACTGTTTTTTCAAAATATGCTTGTGAAGGTTCTGCTTGCTCCTCTGAATGGAAACGAGTGACGATAGCTTTTGCCAAGTTCTTCTTGCGATCAATTGGTGACATCTTTTTTGTTTCGTTGGAATCAAGAGTTGTTAACAACATTTCATATGAATCCATCACATCGTCTGGAATCGACATTACTTTTCCGAACATATTCTCAGGCGTGTCATCAAGCCATATACAATTTCCCGTTGATTTGCTCATCTGGTTGCCGTCGGTACCGACAATCATAGGTGTTGTCAGGACAAACTTTTCCTTGCCTTTCATCTTCTGCATAAGTTCACGGCCAACCAACATGTTAAACGTTTGGTCTGTTCCCCCTATTTCAAGGTCAACGTCCATCGCGACAGAATCATAGCCTTGAAGAAGTGGGTACAGCGTTTCGTGATACCAAACCGTATCTCCTCGATCAAGCCGCTTCTGAAAGTTATCTCGTTTAAACAGCTGGACTG
Organism: Patescibacteria group bacterium; assembly: GCA_035287165.1. GTDB lineage: Bacteria > Patescibacteriota > Microgenomatia > 2-01-FULL-40-14 > DATEBW01. The sequence continues at coordinate 12,147 of DATEBW010000010.1, forward strand.
AAGAGATGTGAGACATAAGTTCGATGATTTCGGGTAGAGTTAATTTTAGAAGCCATTCTGCATTTTGCTTTATCGTTACTTTTTCAAAGTCGATGATCGGTGAAACCTGTTCTTTCCACGTTTTAATACTTTCGTCAATTTCTTCTTTAGTTATTCTTTTACGAGCTTCAGAGCGTTGAGACGGATCGCCAACCAATACCGTTCCTGTTCCAAAGAGCAAAATCGCGTCATGACCCGCGTCGGCAAACTGCTGGAGTTTGGTAAGCCCGATACTATGGCCAATATGCAGGCGTGTTCCAGTGGGATCGACGCCCAGATACACTCGCAGTTTTTTGCCTGATTGGAGAACCTTTTCCAGTTCTTCACGCGAAGGATAGATTTTTTCAACGCCTCTGGTGAGGACTTCCTTGATTGCGTCCATAGAATTGCATTATATCAGTTTAAGAAATTCTTCAAGAGAAATGTCGGCGTCCTTTAAGATTGACCGCGTTATGCCACGGCCTAAATCTTTTCCTGAGTGAATAGGTATTGATACTGATTTCTGGTCAGAAAACCTGATATAAATCTGATGGCTGCCCTTTGATCGTTTATAAACAAAACCTTTCTTTTTGATGACAGTAATAATTTTTCGGGCTGTGACAATAGGAACATTAGGCATATTGATGAGAGTGGTTGGTAGAAGGGAGAGTAACCGTTTGCAAGGATTCAATGTAATTGTCTTCCGGAATCTCCCATCCTAATTCGTGTCTTACTGTAAGCCATCCTTCTATCGCTTCTTTAAGATTTCTCTGCGTTTCTTCAATAGTATCCCCCTGTGTGTGACACCCGGGCAATGCGGGAACATATCCATGAAAATATTTGCCGTCTTTTTCGATAATGGTGCGGAATGTCCTAGTGTTCATAGGTTTCAGTATATCATATTGATCAGGCATTTTTGCAAAAATCACGAAATGCTATTATACTCCGTGAATGGTTTAGGATGGTCATTAACATCATATTGACTTTATGCGCGACTATGTAAATGGCAGGAAACCGGTATTGGGTGCTTCCCGCAAGCCACGGCGCCGGCGCCGGCGGATTGTCAGCCTCTTCTTTATCGGCACGCTTGTCCTCTTTGTCCTTGCGATCATTTCATCGGTTGCTACGTTCGCGTGGTTTGCCCGTGATCTGCCGACGCCGGACCGGATTAAACGGCGGGAAGGGTTTGCCACGATTATTTTCGACCGTGAGGGCGAGACGCTGTATGACATATACGCCGACGAGCGGCGCATTCCGATCGAAATCAGCCAGGTTCCCGACCACCTGAAAAACGCAACGGTCGCTATCGAAGATAAGGAATTTTATACCCATGAAGGATACTCGACACGCGGAATCCTGCGGTCGCTATTCCAGATTGTCGTCTACCGGAATCTTCAGGGCGGTTCGACGCTTACCCAGCAACTCGTTAAGAATGTATTGCTGACGTCCGAACGGACGCTTCCGCGAAAAATAAAAGAATTTATCCTCGCGGTCCAGATCGAACAACGGTATTCAAAGGATGAAATTCTGCAGATGTATCTGAACGAGGCGCCGTACGGCGGTACGGCATGGGGAGTCGAGAGCGCGGCAGAACAGTATTTCGGCAAAACAGTATCCGAGCTGACATTGGTCGAATCCGCAATCCTTGCCGGTTTGCCGCAGCGTCCGAGCGCGTATTCACCGTACAGCGGAACACCCGATGCATACGTCGGCCGTACCGAAGACGTGCTTCGGCGTATGCGTGAAGATGGGTATATTTCCCGGGAAGAAGAGGAAGAAGCGCAAAAGGATTTGGCGTCGGTGGCATTCAAGGGTCGAACGGGTTCGTTCAAAGCGCCGCATTTCGTCGAATATGTGCGTAAAGAGCTCGTGGCGCGGTTTGGAGATGAGGTCGTCGAGTCTGGCGGGCTGCGCGTCACCACGACGCTGGATAGCGTCCTGCAGGCGGCGGCGGAAGATATTCTGCGGGAAGAAATTGAGAAAATCGAAGCACTGAAAGTGAGCAACGGCGCAATCGTCGTACTCGACCCGAAGACCGGTGAGATTCTCTCGATGATCGGCTCAAAAGATTATAACGCAGACGAGCGGCAGTTCGAGGGAAAATTCAACGTCGCGGCGCAAGGAATGCGGCAGCCCGGTTCGGCGCTCAAGCCCGTCGTCTACGCTGCCGCTTTTCAGGAAGGCTACACGCCGGCCTCGCTCATTATGGACGTGCCGACCGAATTTCCCGGCGGTGAAGGGCAAAAGCCGTACGAGCCGAAAAATTATGACGGAAAATTCCGGGGTCCTGTACAAATGCGCTTTGCGCTCGCCAACTCTATTAACGTCAGCGCCGTAAAGACGCTGGCGCTCACCGGTGTCGAAGATATGCTGCAAACAGCGTATTCGATGGGTTTAAAAACATTAGAACCGACAAAAGAAAATATGTCGAGGTTCGGTCTTTCTGTCGCGCTCGGCGGCGGTGAGGTGACGCTTCTGGACTTAACGAGCGCATACGGGGTATTTGCTACCGCGGGCGTGCGCCATGAACCGGTTACCATCTTGCAGGTAAAGGACCGCAGCGGCAAGACGATATTTGACCATAAACAGACGCGGGGAGAACAGGTTCTGGAGCCCGAGATTGCGTTTCTTATTTCAGATATTCTTGCGGACAATAACGCGCGGAAAGATGTATTCGGGCCGAATTCATGGCTGAATATTGCGGCAAAGACCGTAGCAGTCAAAACCGGCACGACCGACGACAAACGGGACAACTGGACCGTCGGATTCACCAAAGAGATTACCATCGGGGTGTGGGTCGGCAATAACGATAACAGTCCCATGGATTCGAAGCTCGCATCCGGCACCAGCGGCGCGGCTCCCATCTGGAACCGCGTGATGCGCGAGGCGCTCCGGAATCACGGAGACGGGTTTATTGAACGGCCGGATTCCGTCATACAGCGGGACGTTGACGCGCTCGGCGGGGGGCTTCCCAAAGACGGCGAGCCGACGCGGAAAGAATATTTTATTGAGGGCACTGAACCGGCGCGCCAATCTGCTGTTTATCAAACGATAAAACTCTCGCGCCGCCAACAAGGAAAACGGGCAAGTAACGACGAAATCCGCGTCGGCGACTATGACGAGCGGAACTATATCGTATTCAGTGAAAATGACCCTATTTCGTCAGACGGGAGAAACCGTTGGCAGGAAGGGATCGATAAATGGCTGGAAACTGTTTCAGAAGACCGTTACAAGCCGCCGAAAGAAGTTTCCGACGTGACCATCCAAGAAGAAAAGAAAGACGAAGAGAAGAAGGAAGAAGAGAAAAAAGAAGAGCCGACCCCGACGCGGGATAGTGATCCCACGCCGACTGAAGACGCTGCCGAGTCCCCCACCCCTTCACCGGCGCCATGAATCATTTTGACAAAGAGAATGAACCGGTTTATGATATACCAATCGTAGCTCATTTTGCGAATATAGTTGCGCGAAAATGAGCGTACGAGCGGTATACAACGATTTTAACGTGGTAAAGGTTATCTATACCAGGCACGTCGAAGACAAGTTTATTCAAGAAAAATACGTCTTTCAGCTCGGTATAACAAAACATCATATCAAGCAAACATTGCTTAATCCGGTCAAACAAGACAATACGAGAGGAGAGAAAATTACCGCGATAGGTCATATAGACGAAGATCACGAACTAGTCGTAATTTATAGAAAAGAGAAGCCGGATAAGCGTATCATTATTACTTTTTTTCCTGCCAAAAAGGACAGATATGCAGCTAAATTATTACCGTGACGAAGATATATTGGTTATGAAATTGTCCGATAGACCTATTGACTATGCACAGGAGTCAAACTGGGTTATTGTGCATTTTGACAAAGAGAATGAACCGGTTCGGATTGAAATTTTAGATGCGCGGCGATTTTTAAAAGAGGAGAAAAGAGTCTTACCGCTATCGCTTCAAAAAGAGTACTTTTCGGGTTCTTCTTCAGCAAGCATACTGCATGACGAATAGAATCTAATCACACCGGTCATGATTGCGGAGGATTTTCAATCGTTGGTCTCTGTGCTAAATCGCCCGCTTTTATGACCCCTGTATGACCTTCTCCGTCTGGACGAACTTCGAAACTGACCGGACGAGTGGTGAGACTGGTTTGCGAATCTTCGCTCCCCATTTTCCTTATAAAATCAGAAAACTCTTTATTTGAAGTTCCTTTTAATAATTCATCGCCTATTATGACAATTTCAGCTTTTGACATAAAATATTTTGATCAGGCAGTTTCCTGAGGATTGAGTAATTGTGTAATTTTCTCCATACTGGCAGGCTTTCCGTCTACCGTTATCCGAAATTCATTAGTCCCGGGAATGAGTCCATGAATAGCAAAACTATGGCCCTTTTCGCTTAATTTTTGAGCAATGCCTTTCATTGGCATTTGGATCGCCAAAGTAGCATCTTTTGGCTCTTCAGTGTTATTTTCCATACCGGTATTATACTACGAAAGTGCTTTTGGTGAAACTGCCACTTGTGACTTGAGCTTCATCAACCTATTTTCTCTAAAATATCATCCAAAGGTAAAGTCATCTCATTAATCGAAAAGATGAGTTCCGGCACTCCATCCGGGTTTATTTTTGCTTTTATTGAATACACTTCTTCCGGATTTCCGCCCAATGCATACTGTTTTACGACACCCCCGTCAGCCGTCAATTCCAACGTCGGTCGATTCGGCGAAGATTCAGAATGTTCAACTGACATAGGTATTCATTTTCATTTTTCCCACAATACGATCGTAGCAAAAGTTCTTATTGAATTGAATCAATGCGGACGGCACTTGAATACTTGAGTATTCGGTGTGTGCGGACTGCGTCACTTTAGTGTACCAGCAAGTTTTTTATTTTGTCAACCTCTTTTTCCGTTAAATTCCGGCGGGGATATGGGAAGCTGAAAAGCAGACAATTCTTTCGGATGTTCACAGAAAATTACTTAATCCCATGCTACTTCCATCTCGGGAAACGCGAAATCTTCGGCAAGGATATTTCTTACGAGATTGAACGCAGTTTTTTTCGTATGGATGAATCCTGGACGCTCATTATCTCTAAATACTCCAAAAGCAGATAACATTTCAATATCCGTAGGCGTTGGTTTTACAAACGAATCAGCCTCCATACTTCTTTCTCTCTTAAGTTGAGTTGGTTCTGCCCAGTAACCGTTCTGCGGTGTTCCTGTATACACATACTCTCGATAAGTATTTGGACTGTTTTGTAAGCCTGCACACATAATGGTAATCTTATTGGACGGAACAATTAATCTTTTGCCGTTTGAGAGCACTACAGGTTCAAAAAGAAGAAATTGCGCAGAAATAGATGGAATATAACAGGTATTCTCCGCGCGGACTGCTCTTATAATCTCAAAAGCTGAATGTTGATGTTCATATCTTTCCGTACCCCCAAATAATAAATATTTGACGTGTCTGGTCTCATCAACTAACTCACCTCTTTCTCTCGATTCCCCATTTTCAACAGGGTGAGTTTTCTGATAAAGAATATCGAAAATTTCATTCCGGGTCAGATATTCAAGAGGAACATGCCTTTCAGATAGCATTCTCGGGTCTTGATCCTTACTCATATATTAGACGTTATTGAATGAGTGAATAATAGTACGAACATCTTGTTCTGTCAAGTTTTTCTTCGGATCCTGGAATGTTATGCGGAGCGTCCGCTTATTTTCAAAGGCGTCGACCAATTCTACTTTCTGAATAAGTGTGCTCGTTTGTTTTATTCTTTCGATAACAACCCCAAGAAATGTTTTTTCATCAACGGAGATTGTTATTTCTTCGATAACCGGCGGATAGTTCGGGATCGGGCGATAAGCCGTTACCTCCCGCGCATTTTCCGCAACGGTGCCCATATGAAGATCAAAAGAAATAATGCCTTCGGGAAGCTGAAAAGCAGACAATACTTTCGGATGGACATAGCCTATTACCCCCATCGGTTTTGTGCCGATATATACCTGCGCCGTTTTACGGGGATGAAAGAGCTCGTCCAAAAAGTCACAATCCTTGTCAGGAAAAACGCCGAAGCGGAAGTTTTCGATATGCAGCCGATGAAATAACTCTTCAACAGCGCCTTTTACTGTCCGGTAATCATCACCCAGGGAAACACCCGTCAGATAGCCCGGTTCGAGAGGTTGTTTGTCTTTTTGCGGAACGAAAAGTTTGTTAATTTCATAGAGCCGCATCGTGTCCGAATACGGCAGATTTTCCTTCACCGTTTCCAATAACTGCGGAAGAAGCGAACGGCGCATGTATTCCTGCTCAATAGTCAACGGATTCTGCAGTTGCAAGTGCTCATGATTTTGGAGCCCGGCGCTTTTCAGAAGATCCATACTGACAAACGGACTATGGAGGACTTCGGTAAAGCCGATGGCCTGCAGTAACAGTTGGACTTTCCCTTTCCAATACAATTCGCTATTTTTGCCCGGGGTGAAATCGGTTTGGGACGGAAGCGCTACCGGAATATTGTCATAGCCGTAAATGCGGGCAACTTCTTCGGCGATGTCGGCTTGCATAGTGATATCTCTTCGGTATGTCGGGACCGTTACTGCAAGAATGGTATTATTTATGTTCGCCGAAAACGAAAGCCGCGAAAGCAAGCCTGCTATTTCTTCAGGTTTTAAATTTGTTCCAAGGAATTTATTGATCCAGTTGGAATCAACGGTTAGTTTGCCGCGTTTCCCCAGCCGAGTACTAATCGGCACTACATCAACTATACCCGAGGCCACTTTTGCACCTGCAATCTCTTGTAAAAGTTCAATAGCACGTATTAATGCTGGATACGGCAGATTCGGGTCAAGATTTTTCTCGAATCTGGTCGCCGCATCTGTCCGGAGATTCAGCCCTTTGCTTGTTTTCCGGTTATTTTTCGCTTCAAATGTGGCGGCTTCCAGAACAATGGCTTTCGTTGTATTACTGACTTCCGTATTTGCTCCTCCCATAACGCCGGCAATTCCAACCGGGTTTTGGGAATCGGCAATAACGAGCATATCTCCGGTTAATTTTCTTTCTTTGCCGTCAAGCGTGGTAATGCTCTCCCCTTCTCTGGCGGTTCGTACTCTTATTTCGTGCCCTTCAACTTTGTCATAGTCAAAGGCGTGTAACGGTTGGCCGAGTTCAATCATCACGTAATTGGTTATGTCAACTACGTTATTAATCGGTCTGACGCCAACATTGGTAAGCATTTCTGCAAGCCATTCAGGAGAAGGACCGACTTTAATATCCGTTAATACAATTCCGCAATAGCGATGGCAGAGTTCTTTTGCATCAACAGCGATCGAAATTGCGATATTACGAGATTGCGAAGCCGGTTTAACCGTCTTCCTGCTCAATTCCGGTAATGGATCACTGCACGTAAGATCAAAATAAGCGGCGATTTCCCGCGCGATGCCGAGGTGGGAAAAACAGTCAGGACGGTGCGTCAACGCTTTATTTTCAATTTCAAGAATCACGTCCTTACGCGGACTCTTAGTCCGCACTACATTTTCAACTTCGGTCAACGACAATGTAATCCGGTCCGCGATTTCCTCTGCGGATTTACCCTCCGATTCGGAGGGTTGATCGAGTTTGATAAATTGCTTAATAAGATTGAGTGAAAAAAGCATAAAGCTTGACGCGATCCTAATCTACGAATACCATCCGAATGTTCCAACATTTTTATTAGGATTATTCGGATGCGAATTCGGATCATCCGGATCGCTTTCTAGAATTGTTCTAAAAACCTCAAATCCCCTCCGGTAAAGAGACGGATATCGTTTATTTTATACTTCAACATGGCAAGACGGGTTGATCCGAACGCAAACGCAAAGCCGGAATACTTCTTCGGGTCGATACCGGCGTTTTTGAGTACCACCGGGTGAATCATTCCCGAACCCAATATTTCGATCCAGCCCGACTGTTTACAAATATCGCATCCGCGCCCTTTGCAATGAGGGCATGTCGCGGATACTTCCGCACACGGTTCGACATACGGAAAATAACTGGCGCGGAATTTCAGCTTTGTTTCGTCTCCTAATACTTTTCTCAACAACGTAAAAAGTGTGCCTTTTAAATGGGCAAAAGAAATATGTTCGCCGACCGCAAACCCTTCTACCTGATGAAAACTTGAGGCATGAGTCGCGTCTTCGCGCTCCTGGCGGTATACCCAACCCGGAACGGCTATTTTGAACGGGGGTTTTCTTTGTTCCATCACCCGGACCTGCATTGCAGAGGTATGAGTCCGCGGCAATAATCCATTGGTAAGCCAGAACGTATCCTGCAGATCCCGGGCGGGATGCGTTTTAGGGATGTTGAGCACTTCGAAGTTATAATGATCGTTTTCAACATCAGGACCCTCGATGATTTCGTAGCCCAGTTCTGTAAAGGCTTCAAGTATTTCCGTTGTTGCCTGGGTAACCGGATGAATATGTCCGATTTGCGGCCTGATTCCCGGAACGGTTACGTCGAGCGTTTCCTGCTGTTGTTTTTCATGTTTCTTTTCTATTACTTCTTTTCCTCTACTGGCAAGTGCTTTCTCAATTTCTTTTTTGAGCTCGTTTATTTCTTTTCCAGATATTATCCGTTCCTCGCGCGGGAGAGCCGGGAGCTTCTCCATGAGTTTATTAATCGTACCTCTACGGCCTAAGTACTTTATTCTTAGCGACTCAATTTCCTGAAGAACTGATGCAGCGTTGATTTCTTTTTGTGAGGTTTGTCGGAGAAACTGAATTTGTTTTTCCATGAAGTATTTGAAGCTATTAAAAATAAGTCATCCCTGAACTTCTCATTCGGTAAACTCCGGATGGTGAGCTAGTCGAATCAATT
>DATEBW010000011.1:0-3607 GCA_035287165.1 Patescibacteria group bacterium
CTGATATTCCCGGATCTGGCCACGCTTAGCTTCCTCAACTGTCAATCCGGTCAGCTCAGAGAATCTTTCAGGACTCATGCGGGTAATCGTCTCTACTTGTTCTTCATGTAGTCCCGCTTCATAGGTTGTTTCATCCAACGCCGCGAGTGCTTGAGAAATTGGACGCGCGTACTCAATGGCCATAAATGTATTATTGCCAATCGAGTATTCTCTTATATTCAAAACTCCGGGCAATTCTTCTGCTACTTTCTCATCATAGTAATCAACAGGGATAAGACTTACGGATCCATTCTCCCCGGACAACGATTGCTTTCCTAAAATACCAAGTTCCTGTTGAAGAGGAATCATCTCTGCAAGAGTTTTTGAAGATATAAAGTGAATTGCTGCACCTGACTCTAATGCTCGATCAAATGTCGGTTTTGCCGCTTCATAGCTGTATGTGGCATGATCAATGAAAGTCGCGTCTATATCGCTGGCGATAAATAAAAGCGGACTATCCGCGAGTCGTTCTGGTGTTTGTGTTTCTGTCATGAATGGCCTATAATATCATATAAGGTATGAAAAGTCGAGAAATTTCCGCTTTAATACATTATACGAAACAATTTGTTTCACAGCTGGGGAGTGCACAAGATATTTCCCTGTCTTCCCTTCCTTTCATCAAACATACTTTGGCACCGAACCCCCTTGTTAAGCCCGGCGAAGAATTTCAGTCGCTCACGATCGGCGGCAGTATTTGCCAGTCAGACAGGATGCGCATTGATGGTAACGTTCATTCCCTCAATCATAAAGTGCTTGAACAACCCGCTTTTAATTCGGTCGCGGAATTTCTCACATATGTTGAATCGCTCATTGACCCGAATGTGCGCGTCGTTGCGCTGAATTTCGCCTACCCGCTCAATCCTGTTGCGAGAAACGGGCTGCTTGACGGAATTTTAGTTTCAGGAAGTAAAGAAAATACATTTACTGGATTGGTGGGAAAACCGGTCGGCGAAACGATAGAACAATACGTCAAACAAAAACTGGATCACGTAATTCGGGTATCGGTCGCAAATGACACGATTTGTTTGCTCCTTTCTGGGTTAACAAAATACAGAGGGGATGAATTGGCGGCGGGTATCGTGGGGACAGGTCTCAATTTCGCGATTTTCCTAGACGGGCATACGGCGGTAAACCTTGAAGCCGCGAATTTTAATCAATTTGAACAATCGCCCGAGGGAAAAATAATTGATAAGAAATCAAGCGCTCCGGGGACCGCGCTCTTTGAAAAAGAAGTCTCGGGCGCGTATCTGTATAAACATTTTAATTTGATTGCAGAACGAAACGGATTGAAGATACGCATTTCAAGCACTAAAGAACTGGGTAAACTCGCTGAATATGCAGAACATTTTACTCATGATAATCGTCATTCTGAACTTGGTTCAGAATCTATGGAATTAAATAGATTCCGGGTCCCTCCTTCGTTGAAACTACAAAGGGCGAGCAAGCCCGGAATGACAAATGAGGGGAAGCTCGCTCAAATTGCCCACACATTACTGCAACGCTCCGCAGATCTCGTCGCCTGCCAGATCGCGGGTATTATGGAATTTCAAAAAAGAGATCTCATTTTTATCATGCAGGGAAGCCTCTTTTGGAAAGGATATAAGTATAAAGAAACGGTTGATAAAACGGTCAAACGATTAACCAAGTATCGCGCGCAGTTCGTAAAAATAGAAAACGCCGATCTTTTCGGCGCAGCGAAATTAATAGTTTAAGTAAGAAATCCTGAAACCCAGTTCGACTCCGCGAGGTGAGTAAATTCAGGACGACTCTTTTTACCAGCGGAAGTGGGAGAAGGCACGGTTTGATTCTGCCATTTTGTGTGCGAGTTCGCGGCGCTTGACTGCTCCGCCTTCATTTGCAAACGCTTCCAGTATCTCTGCGGCAAGCTTATCCGCAAATGTATGGAAATCTTTATTAGAACGTTTACGCGCTTCCATGATAAGCCATTGGAGTGCGAGTGCGGTTCGGCGGTTACCGCGCACCTGAACCGGTACTTGGTATGCCGCACCGCCTATCCGGCGTGAACGGACTTCCATCTGCGGACTGATATTTTTAACCGCCTCCTGCAAAACGGCTACCGGATCTTCATGTTTTTCACGGATGATGTCAAATGCGTGATATACCTGCCGTTCTACCACCGACTTTTTTCCGTCACGCATGATACGGTTAATCAATTTGCCGATAAGCACATTGCCGTACATCCGGTCGGCGATGAGGCGTTTTTTGATTGTTCCTTTTTTTCGAGACATAATTCGAAAATTCTAAATCCTAAATTCGAAATCCCAAATAAATTCCAATTTTCAAATTACAAATTCTACTTGTTTAGGATTTAGATATTAGAATTTGAGAATTATTTTGGAACTTAGTATTTTGAATTTAGAATTTACGCCGCTGCAGCGGCTTTTCCTCCTGATTCTTTCTTTGTCCCGTATTTTGACCGGCTGGTCTTTCGTCCTTGCACGCCGCGGTCATCAAATTTTCCGCGAACAATATGATATTTGACTCCTGCTAAATCTTTGACGCGTCCGCCGCGCACGAGCACTACTGAATGCTCCGCGAGCTGATGGCCGATGCCTTGAATATAGGCGGTTACTTCCATTTTATTGGAAAGGCGCACACGCGCTACTTTCCGCAGAGCCGAATTTGGTTTTCTCGGCGTCATGGTTTTCACAATAGTACACACGCCCCGCTTGAAGGGAGACGGTGAAGATTTGATAATGCGGTTACGCGCATTAAAAATACGGCGAAGTGCCGTGACGTCGACCTTTTTCAGCTGCCTTTTCCGCCCTTTTCTGATAAGTTGGTTAACTGTCGGCATAAACTGTAATTTCTAAATACTAAATTCTAAGTTCCAAACAAATTCTAAATCACAATCTTCAAATTACTAAACGTTTTGAATTTTGGTATTAGAATTTGAGATTTATTTGGAGCTTAGGATTTTGAATTTAGGATTTAATAGATTATATCACGCTGCTGCTTCAATATGCGCGCGCTCGGGCGACGTCGGGATGAGCCTTCCGATAATGACATTTTCCTTCAGTCCTATAAGGTGATCAACCTTGCCGAGCACTGCAGCTTCAGTCAATACGTTCGACGTGTTTTCAAACGATGCGGCAGAAAGCCATGAATCGGTGTGGAATGCCGCCTGGCTGATGCCGAGCAAGACAACCTCTGCGGTCGCTGGTTCGCCGCCGGCAGCAATGGTCTTACTGTTTTCGTCTTCAAAACGCACCCGGTCGACAACCTCGCCGATAAGAAAGGTGGTATCGCCCGGATCCTTAATGCGTACTTTATCACTCATCTTACGGATAATTACTTCGAAATGACGGTCATCGATGATAATTCCCTGCGATTCATAGACGTTTTGCAACTCACGCAACAGGTACTGTTGAGCGCCGCGCAAGCCGCGGAGCCGGAGTACTTCTTTCAGATCCAAAAATCCTGATGCCAACTGCGCGCCGATTTCGATCAGCTGTTCATTTTTTACTTTCAGTTCCATGGAAACAGGAACGGTGTATTTCCTGATTTCTTCCCGGGATCCTTTTGACGGCGTAATGGTCACTGCATA
>DATEBW010000012.1:0-5780 GCA_035287165.1 Patescibacteria group bacterium
ATTTGAACCGATAGTTGGGTCATTTTGATAGAACATCCTATAGTTATTATCTGCATAAAGTACCCCATTTGCGGTATTTTGTCCCGGCGGCGGCGTACCAACAGGCGGAGGGACGGGACGGCTCGGCGTCGGCAACGGCACTCCTCCTTTAATACCGCATGCTTGCGCTGCCGACCAAGGCTCCCAATTTTGACCATTGCTTGATTTGAGTACGGTAAACTTACTATTGTTAATCGGATCCTGCATCGCCTGCTCGCAGCGGCTAAGTAACTCCTGCGGGTTAAATGGTTGTCCGTTTTTTGTAGTCGATGGCAGGACTTTACACGGAGCAACAGGACGTTTGTTCTGATATTCGAATATGTCGTACGCCTCAAAGTCTGGACCTGTGTACCCTTCACTTGAATAATCTCGCAGCATCAAACTCGAACAGTGCGCGAGTAAATTTACCTGAAAAATTCCGATACTATAGTCGGTGCTATAGTCACTTCCCGTATTGAAACACGCTTTATTTTCCGCAAACGGATCACCACTATCTTCTTTTGCACAGATAATCGATGATTGTTGCGCTGCAAGTTCCGTAGAAAAGTATTGCCGGAGATTTTCAATCGAACAATACCCGCTTCCGTATGAACATTGTCCGGAGTACTCCGGCGGAGGACGATTTATGTCATTGTCCCCCTCGTCACCGGTTGGCGTATCCGGCACTTGAAACGATTCTTGGCACACCGCGGCGGGACAGAGTATGCCTTTACCGACGTCGTCGCGCAGGGCGGCAGCGGAGTTCGAATCCATATCTTTGAGCGCGTCCGGCCAATAGATTCGGCCCGCGCCTGCCTCATCATTCCGGACAAAACTGGCAAGAAGGCCGTTGAACCAGTCAGAAAACGCGAGAACTTCACCGCTTACTGAAGCGTTGCGAGGATCGTCGGCTGCGCTTAATATCTCGCCGACGTCCCGTATATCTTGTGCTGAAAATACCTGCTGTTGGTCAACCGGCGGGATATCGTCCTCCACCTTTTTTTCCTGCGGCAGGGCGATATGCTGCCACTGCCCCGCCTGACACATGAAAGACTTATCAAGAGCACCGATATTCAGCCCGCACAAGGCACTGATGAACGGATTTTTAGAAGTATCGTTTTTCTCTACTGCCGACGAATACAACCGGTCGTTCACGTGTTCCAGCGTCTCTCCCTCACGGGCGGCATGCACACCAGATAACGTACGGACTGAAGAACCGAAGAACAAAAAGCAACCGACCAGGAAAACCAATTTTTTCATGGGCAGGAATCAGTATAGCAACGGAGGGATGAAAGATACAAGTTGCAAGTATGACCGTAACTGTTCATGATTCTGACATAAGAATTATTGTTCGAGGCTGAAAGCCGAGAACTGTACGGTCAAAAACTTCTCTCCTCCTGCCGGCGGGTCGAAGAATCACATCCCTGTCAGAAAGGTGAACGGTTACGTATGACCGTACACAATCCCGTACAGCAATAACTGCAGAAGTAATATAGAAGTAATACAGAAGTAATACGGAAATAATGTTAATTTTATTACCTGATAACCACTACAATGATATGTATCATCGTAGTGCTTTACGTATTACGTAATATCTCTTTTTGAACCTTCAAAACAGGAAGTGCAAAATAAAGATAAACTTGTTTCAAAGCCCTGACGTCATTCCGGGTTCTTCTCGATCCGGCGAAGCGGGTCAAGTCCGGAATGACTTAAATTCTAAATTAGAAGTTCCAAATAAATCATAAACTCTCATATCAAAATTCAAAACGTTTAGAATTTAGTATTTGTTATTTAGAATTTATTTGGAACAGGACTTACGCACCTTACGTAGATTTAGCTCGTCATGCTGTCCGTCAGCTGACGGATCAGCATCCCCATCAAGGAAGAAAAAGATTCTGAAACAAGCTATAGTACTGAACGATAGCGAACGTATTCAGAATGACAAAGTACTGCGTAAGTCCTGTTGGAACTTAGAAATCCGGTATTAGAATTTTTTATTCTATACCCTACTACATTTAGTTTCCGAATAATTCTCGTATACCTAACGGAGGTTTTAATTTACAGGAGTAACACTTCTAATCCCATTTCCTTGGTTGACAAGTTGACGGACTTCATCCACCGTTGCCTCTCTTTGAGGCAAACCTTCAAACGTATCAGGGTCAAACCATTGCCAATACACATCCCCATTATCCGTTTGGGATAGTCCGGTAATGACGGCTTCGACCACTCCCTGGTCGCCTATTAACTCTACATGTTCATTGAATGTGACCTCTTTTTCTTTTCCCATAAAAATTTACGGGTTCGCAGGTTTAGCAGGAGTTTCCCCTGGTTTCCGCCACGAGGCAAACGTACATTTCGGGTAATTGGAACAGCCGAAGAATTTCCGCCCTTTTTTCGTTTTCTTCAGGACTATTTCGCCTCCGCACCGGGGGCATTTGATACCAACCGTCTGGACGATCGGTTTGGTATATTTGCATTTTGGAAAATTGCTGCACGCGACAAATTTCCCATATCGGCCGATTCGTTCGACGAGCGCGCCGCCGCATTCGGGGCATTTTTCACCCGTTTCTTTGTTGGGCATTTCGATTTTAGATACATTCTGGCGGGTCTTTAGGAGTTCTTTTTCAAACGATTGCCAGAATGTCCGTATGACTGATTTCCATGGTTCTTTACCGTCGGCGATTTTGTCCAGCTTATCCTCCATTTCTGCAGTGAAGGTAACATTAATAATATCGCCGAATTGCTCGACTAAAAAATCGTTGACCATCGTCCCTAACTCCGTCGGGATAAAAGCGCGCGAATCATTTTTCTCCACATACTGGCGCGCTTGTATGGTGTGGATGGTCGGCGCATACGTGGAAGGCCTGCCGATGCCTTGTTCTTCGAGCGCTTTGATGAGCGAAGCTTCGTTGTACCGCGCCGGCGGCTGGGTAAATTTTTGTTCGGGCAATAACTTCAGCAAATCGAGCGGATCTCCTTCGGAGACAGCGGGCAATGGATTCATCGCTTCTTCTTTCCCGGAGTCTGATGTCCCGATGTAAACGGCACGCCAGCCGGGAAAGATTTGTTTATCTCCCGATGCGCGCAATTCGTAATTCGTCATTCGTAATTCGCTGCCTCGCCCGCCAGACGCTGAGCCGTCAGGCGATGCGGGCGGGTTCGCCGTCACCTCAATCGTCCTTCTCTCAATTACCTGCTCCTTCATCTGCGAGGCAAGGAAGCGTTTGGTAATCAAATCGAGCAATTTTCCGTGATCTTTTCCCAGGTCTCCTTTTTGGTGAAATTTCTTGTCTTCTGCATTCCCGAGCGCCGATGGCCGGATTGCTTCGTGCGCTTCCTGCGCGACTTTTGCAGACGTTTTGTAGGTGTTCGGCGTTTCCGGCAAATAGTCTTTACCGTATTTTTTTTCAATATAATTTCTTGCGAGGGAAAGAGCTTCCTGCGACAGCTGTACTGAATCGGTGCGGTGATACGTGATCAATCCTTCTTCGTATAAATTCTGGGCGATGGTCATGGTTTTCCGTGCCGACCATCCAAATAGAGTGGAGGCAGCGCGCTGCAGCGTCGAGGTAATAAACGGCGGGTACGGCCGCTTTTTGATTTCAGCCGTTTTAACGCCGGAAACGCGGTACTTCGCTTTTTCCAAATCGCCCAGAACTGTATCCGCCTGCTCTTTATTTTTGACTTCTGCTTTGTCCTCTCCGATTTTAACCAGCTGCGCCGTAAAATCATTTCGCTGTTCGCTGTTTGCTGTTTGCTGTTTGCTTGTGCGCAAAAGCGCACCTATCTCCCAATACTCCACCGGAACAAATGCGCCAATTTCCCGCTCTCGTTCTACGATCAGCCGCACCGCTATCGACTGGACACGGCCTGCGGAAAGCCAATTTTTCCCCGTTTTATACCAAAGCAATGGAGACAGCTTATAGCCGACGAGCCTATCAAGAACTCGTCTTCCTTGCTGTGCGTCAACTAAGTGCTGATCAATAACCCGTGGATGTTTAATCGCCTCCTCAATCGCCGAACGGGTAATTTCGTGGAAAACAATGCGCTGCAACCGATTAACCGATGAACCGATGAACCTATTAACACTAGTATTCTTTGCTAGTTTTTTGTCGAGTGATCGTTTGGTTGATCGGTTGCTTGGTTGTTTGGTTAATAGGTAAGCCACATGCCATGCAATCGCCTCTCCTTCCCGATCAGGGTCGGTAGCGAGAATAATGGATGATGCGTTTGCTGCTGCCGCTTGCAGTTTTTTTGCAATTTCTTTTTTATCGTTTGGCACCGTATAGGTCGGTTCGAAATCGTGGTTGATATCGACACCGAGACGTTTTTGCGGCAGGTCGCGGATGTGTCCCATACTCGCCTCGATCCGATACTCATTCCCCAGGAACCGGGTAAGGGTCCGGGCTTTTGTCGGCGACTCGACGATGATGAGCGTTTGTTTAGGCATATAAGAACAGTTAAGAGTTAAAAGATCGTACTATACTATCACGCAAGTCAACGGCAAAAGTCAAGAGGTCAACGCACTTGCCGCCCACGCAGCGTATCGAAAAGGGTACGAAATCCTCAGTAATAACCCGTGATGCACGGAATGAAGATAGTCTGTGTTAGAATACGGTAACTGCCTAAAACATCATGTTTGAACGGCGACTCTCCAAGTGTCACGGGCGGATTATTCGGATATGTTGTCGTAGACCGTGATGATATTCCCGGCGGACAACCGAGGGAAGGATCGTGCGTGAAGTATAGCGTCCAAACCAAACTGCCTCTTGATCGTTCCTCGTATGTACGTATTGAAAAATCATTTAGTCCGGTGTTTAATGAACTTGTTAACGTCCGAGGGCCGGTTCGCGAACATCCATTTTTCCCGCTTTCCAACTGTCAGGATTATTTACCTCCTAAAATACAGCAGGCCAATGCGGAAATGAAACCATTCATTCTCGGCGGTTTTTCCGGGAAAGGGTATACTGCGGTGCGTGAAGTAATCTTCCGCGAATCAAAACCTTATTATCCTTCCGAAACGTGATACAAATCAACGGTCATTCCTCCCACTCATGTTCAGGTTTTCTTGACAGAACTATATTGATCTCTTGATATTTACAATCAATGCCGATTGAAACTGATTCATCCATACTTTCAATAGGAATTTTAAAGAACGTAATATCCCGATTCTGCAATAAATCATCAAACTTTTTTGCAATTTCATCAAACAACGCTTTCCTTGTACTCCCTCCGGCCAGTATCACCCCTTTTATACCGACACCGCACATCAAGTATATGTTTAACGCAAAGACCATGTCATCGTTAATCAGCTGCATTTCTCCCTCGTCACTGACATGAGTAAGAACACCGATACCCTCTCCAACAATACCAGAGGCGATGCCAGTATTCACACCAAACGTATACAGCTTCCCGTCCGCGGAATAAGCTACCTGCTTTGCAGGATCAAGAGAAGTTACCCGCTCTGCGTCTTTATACTTTCTCATAAACGCCGCCAGTGCGGCAATTCCGCTGGGAAGGGGTAAAGTCTCGTTGTTTCTCATATGTAGTTGTATATTTTAGCATGAATTTAAGCTAAAATCTCCTGCCGCAACGGGCTATTGACATGATCTGTTATCCTTATTTGTATACCCCTCCGCTTTCAAAATGCAACTGGTATGCCGAACGGAGCTTTGATTTTGTTAATAAGTTATTATGTCAGAATTACCTGATTCTCATTTTGAAAGCTACGGTTACACGCTGCATAGCGCCCTCACACGACG
>DATEBW010000013.1:0-4551 GCA_035287165.1 Patescibacteria group bacterium
TTTGATGTTTAGACTTTTCCCCAGCAATTCTATTTCTTTCTCTGATGACTCTTGGGGAGGTGTCATACCTTCCGGTTGGGTTATATCGGTCATAAGCAATAGTATACAAAAACGCCTCACTCGCGAGCAAGCCGCGAAAAAACGGCCGCGGCGGGAATAGTGTGCGGATGTTTTATAATAGACGCCGTCTATATAGACGGCAATAAATATGGTAGAAAATTATTTAGAAAAAAATACGCCGTTCAAAGATATGGTATCTTTCCCGAATCTTGGAAGATTAACTTTAGAGTCCGGACTCCAGTCTGACGAGCTGATCGCGCTCCATAAATATGGAAGAGGGTTTTGTAGTTTTCAGTATCTTTTGAGAAACAGTGAAACCTTGATGCCAACCCGGACTGATAAAGGATTCGGGCTTTATATTGCGAGTTATAACTCCCGGTTTGAACATATCGATGGTGCTTTAGAAGTATTATACCTCATGGATTACTCTGATGCTTATAGACTGCTGGGAGTTAGTATGTATGAGCGAAACCATATCCGAAAATTGTTGGAAAGAATGAATAAGTCTGACCGCACGATAGTATTTTTTATTCCTCCCCAGGCATATCTTCATCCGGAATCGACAAATGCGAACACGGCAAGGGAATTACAATGGTATTTGGATGATGTAGAAATCCGCGCGGACAACACGATTTTCTGTTTTGGTATGTACGAAACATTACCGGGTACTGTCATTGCCGACTTATCGCCAAAGTATAGTATACGTATCAAAACCATCTCTGATATTTACCGGGGTATTATGGAAGGTACCGGAGAAACAGAAAAATCAGTTTGATTTTTTAAAAGTTGTTTTTCAAGGTTTATAATGCTATATATAATGCAATAGAAGATAGGTTAAACCTGTATGTCATCGTCTCATAAGCACCTCGAATACCAATACCTTGATCTCCTTACCGACATCGTGAAAAACGGCTCGTGGAAGATAAGCCATACCACCGGCGTCAAACTCAAGAGCGTTTTCGGCAGGCAGATACGGTTTGACCTCTCGCAAGGATTTCCGCTGCTTACCACCAAAAAAGTTTTCTCACGCGGCATCATCCATGAATTGATCTGGTTCCTTTCCGGTTCTTCCAACATTAAGTATCTCGTTGATAACAATGTCCATATATGGGATGACTGGGCATTCAAAAATTACCCCTATCAAAAATCAACTAACAAAAGTCCCCACTTCGCCAAGGCTTCGCGGGACAACCAAAAGAACAAATCCAATAGTAAATATTTAACTCTTGAGGAATTTGCGCTGCAAATAAAAGAAGATGACAAATTCGCGAAAAAATGGGGAGATATCGGCCCGGTGTACGGCGTCCAGTGGCGGCGGTGGCCCGCCTTCGATGAATCTTCGGCGGGCAAACCGGTACGGATCGATCAATTGGGTTGGGCGATTGAGAAAATCAGGAAATATCCGATGAAGAAACATTACATAATCTCTGCCTGGAACGCAGGCTGCATCTACGAGATGGCGCCTGATGCAAAACGCTCGATGGCAATTGCCCCATGCCACACCATGTTTCATATCAACATAACGGGCGATAAACTTTCACTTCTTCTTTACCAGCGAAGCGCCGATATGTTTTTGGGCGTGCCGTTTAATATCGCGAGCTACGCTCTTCTTACTATGATGATCGCCCACGTGACCGGTTACAAGCCCGGTGAATTCGTCCACACGTTTGGAGACGCCCATATTTACGAAAACCATTTCGATCAAGTGAAAGAACAGGTTTCGCGCACGCCACGACCTTTTCCGACGATGAAACTTAATCCACGGGTAAAAGATATCGACTCGTTTACCTATGACGATTTCACCCTTTCCGGATACGATCCGTATCCGCCGATTAAGGGGGAAATAACGGTGGTAGGAGGATTTGTTGAGGATAAAGAAATAAGAAAAAAAGCGATTTATAATTCGAAAAAATGATAAGCATTATTGCCGCACTCGATAAAAACCGGGGTATCGGCAAGAATAACGCCATACCCTGGCACATTCCCGAAGATATCAAACATTTTAAAGAAACGACCATGGGGCATCCGGTCATCATGGGAAGAAAGACGTACGAATCCATTGGTCATCCGCTTTCCGGCAGAGTGAACATTGTCGTCACGCGTGATAAAAACTATGCATGCGCAGCAAAAATCGTTTACTCATTAGATGAAGCAATTTCGTACGCGAAGTCAAAAGATCAAAAAGAAATCTTCATCATCGGCGGGGGAGAGCTGTACCGTCAGGCAATAAACCGCGCAGACCGGCTTTATTTAACGATTATCGACCATGCGTTTGACGTCGACGCCTATTTTCCGGAGTATGAATCGCAGTTTAAGGAAGTTGAGTCGAAAGCTTCACGCGACGGAAATTATTCCTATGCTTTTAAGCTGTTTGAACGAAAACGGTAACACCTAAAACTTCAAACACGATAGAGACTTGCGGTCGCAGACGCGCCGGCGCCGAAACTGAACATGAGAATATTCTGATCCTTTTCTAAAACCGGAAGAAGCCTTGACAACGCGATTCCGCTTGTTGCTCCGCTCGCGTTTCCGTCGGGCACAAGCCATTTGAAATTTTTCCAGCTAAAGTTTCTTTGTTCGTCACGGCCAATCTCCTCCAGCAATCCGATTTTCTGCAGGAGATTTCCCAGGCTTATATTGACGCCGCGGCTCGCATGGTGTCCGGTGATTTGGTGAATTTCAATGTCAGGAAACAGTTCGCCTACTTTGACCTGGAAAGACCTCGCAAGAGTTCCCAGCATGCGCAGAAAATGTTTAGCCGTGTCTGATCCCGACATCTGAATCCACTGTCCCTCGGGAGGGCGGGGAAGCCGGATGAATTCCCCTCTATCATCATGATGTATAAACTCATCGCTACTAAAATCGACAAAATCCCGGTAGGCGGTGATTGCCGATAAGGCTCCCCTCGTATCTTCTTCTTCGTACGACTCGCTGTATAAGTGCTCAATTGAAACGCCGGGAACAAACCCGACCGCCGCATAGCCGTCAGAAAATACCGTACGGCTCAGAAGGTCTTCGTGCAACGGCGGAACCGTACCCATATACCGGGTAATGCGCTCCACATCCATAACAACGACCTTTTTTCCTTCCAATTCAGGGTCTGCAACAGCCGTATTGAATGCTTTGCCAAATGAGTTGCACGCGAGACTGATTACTTGCGCGCGTTGTTCTGCTGATTGCGACAAACCGATTTGTCTGCTGAACGCCCGGATATATTCCTCCGGTTTCCGGTCGAGCATACCGTTTCCGAAGATAACGCAATCAATTTCTTCCGGATTCCACCTGTTATTTACACAGATTTCGTCAACGCAGAGCTTTGCAACCTCGAGCTCTTCCTGATGTTGCATTTGTTCATTTGATGCGGGATCTTCGTGTAGTTGGCGGCTTTGAAAAAGTGTGCGAAAGCCTGTCCCATCGTCCTCTGATTTTATAATAGGTTGCCCCCACCTTCCGGCAACAGCAGTTATACCGTCAAGCAGCTTATTCTGGTATACCTCCTGTGTATAGAAGGTTCCTGTTTTCAGCCTGCCTTCTCTGATATTTTCCTGCGGCGGAATAATTTGCTCTGAAGCCATAGTTTATGTAGTTACTAGTACAGCGTATACAAAATAATTATAATAGGAAAATCCATTCTGCGCCAGGGCATATCGGACTGACCGAAATAAGAATCCATTTCGCAAATTTATAAGTATCGTTTTTTTTCTCACACATAGTGGAAACGGCGGAAATTTCATCTTCTTTGCAGCAAAGTTTTGTACCTGTATGGACAACTACAGCAAGTTAAAAAACAAAATGTCTGATTTATTGTACAGATTCCGGAATCAGTTACGAGCGAGAGATTGAAATTTCTAAACTCAACAGCAATTCCCCGATCGGATTCTCATTCGGATCATTAGGATTATTGATGAACAAGCCAATAATTTCTCTCATCTCCGCACTCGATAAAAACCGCGGAATCGGTAAAGATAATAAGATCCCTTGGCATATCAACGAAGACATCGAACACTTTAGGCAAATGACCAGATGTTTAAACGAAAACGGTAAAAACAACATATCGGCATTATGCACAATAAACGCATCGTTCTGATATTATTATTACCTTTATGATAAAATATTGCTATGTCTAAAGATCGTTTAGTAGTTGCGCGCCTTATTTCTGAAGATGCATATGCTCGAATGGTCGTTTCCCCTGATGAAAAGATCCAAGGAGACCACATTTTACGGGTTATTGAGCCTGGCGATACGGTTTTCCATGATGTTAACACCGGCGATTTGGCTACGTATAATCCCGACGCTCCGCAAACTATGCAGGCGCCACGGGCAAGAGGGATTATTCCCGTAGATTGGACAACAGAACAGTGACACCGTCCAACTTCTTTATAATCTCAATTTCTCATCATGCTTAACACCAGTCGTGATACAATTTCTCTATGAAGTGGGAAGCAGCAAAAGACATAAAAAAAGATCTGAAAGATATTCTCTCGAAAATCG
>DATEBW010000014.1:0-14245 GCA_035287165.1 Patescibacteria group bacterium
TGGGCTGACCGGGAACGGGAGTATTGGTCGGTTGTCCGCCCGAACCGGCTACCGTAATCGATGCATTAGTCACGCTGGCAAGTACATCCTGCGGTGTCGGCTGGGTATTATCGGAGATATTGCTGTCGTTCCGATCTCCCAGAGTAAATTTGATGGTTAAAGGAGAGCTGCCTCCGGCGACTCCTCTTACTCTTACCGTCGCAAAAGTACCTGTTCCTGTGAACAGGGTAGTATGTGAAGTAGCCAGTCCGGAAATCGTTGCTTTTCCTGCCACGTTGTCTATCGCTTTGCCGACGTATTGGTCGTAGACCGTTCCGGCTACTATATCAACAACGGTGACAACGCCCGGATTATATGTAAGTGCCAAGTCCGCGCCGGGTGATTGTGCCCCGCCGGTATTGATTGTTACCGTAAACGTCGTCTCCTGGTTAACGTTTAATGCAGCCGTCGTCGGAGAAAGAGTAAACGAGCCGGTCGCAGCGTACGCTCTTGACGCAAACCCGAATGCCAGGATAAAGATGAGCGTGGAGAATACGAAGCTGTAGAGTACCAATTTGTTGAAATGAGATTTCATATAGTAACGTTACTATGAAATTACTTACTCTGTCAATGGTTTAACGGTCAAATCTACAATCTGCAATTTTTACACTCCTTCATCATCGCCGGTTTTATTCCAATTTGATAAAAGCATGCTATGGTCGAGTGAATTTACCAGTCCCGATCCGTCAAAATCGGCGAGCGGGTCTGCTGTTCCGAATTTTTGCAGCAACACGGCATAATCGAGCGAGTTTACCTTACCGCTGCCGTCGAGATCGCCGGCAAAAAAAGGAGGAGTCGTTGCGTCAACGTGGTTAAGCCCTGCTTGGAGACTTTGATTAAAACCTCGTTGCAGATAACCAACCGGTTTAAGCAGTATGCGGTAACTGCCTGCGGTGAGATTTGCCAACGGTCCGGTTTCACCGGTGCCCACAGCATCGGTGTGTACCGTAACCGGGCTCTGTTCATAAGCGGTTCCTTTCACCTTCACCGCCACATCGCGCGCGTTGGAAGCGCCGGTTCCTGTACGGCCCTGCAGCATAATCATAATATGCACGTTAACATTATTTGGTCCGCCGCCGCCGACATTAAATGACAGATTGGTCACATTCAAAAGTCCTTCGGTCACCGAACAGCATTGGCCTTCATAAATAAGCGCAGTCGAATCATTACGAGGATCCTGCGGAGTGAATTGGAGCTGGAATTGATTATTGGCGCGGACAATCTTAGTTCTGAAGTTAAGAGAAGCCACCGCGCCCCTGAAATTCGCCGCTGCCGGTTGATAGGTTGGTTTGGTACCGGGAGGAGCAGGCCATTGGGTAACCGGAGGAACTGAAGAACAGATGAATTTTACGGTTCCCGTTTCAGTTCCCGTTCCGACGCCCTGCGCATTAAAGGTCACGCCGGCGACATAGTATGCCCATCGGTGTTTCAGCGCCGCGACCTGGCTGCAGGTAATAATTGAGTCAATGGTCTGGCCGGCAGCAGGAAGAAAGCTGACGACTACCGGGTCATAAGTAACCACTACTTCAACAGCCTCAATGGCATTCGATCCGGTTTCAAGAAACACGTCCATGGTAGACGGGCTATTGAGAGGGACATCCCAAGGCACCGTAGGAGTTTGTGTCATGCCGCGGGGAATAAGTGAAAGAGTTGCCGAAGGCGCGCCGCGGATACGCAACTGCAGCGCTTTCTGGAGTACGTAGAGAAGAAGCGGCAATATCACGATAAGAATCACCACTATGATGAGCTGGAGCCGTTTTTCTTTCATATCGAAAGTCGTTAAGCTGGTTGAAATGGACATGAATTACTTTTTCCAGTGTAAACCAGTTAAGAAATACTTGTCAAGGGGAGAATAAAAAACACGCTGGATAAAACAGGAAATTTACCGAATGAAACAGGATCTAATCCTGTTTAATCCGGTCGCTATCCGGTTCGATCCCGCGTGCTTCGAATTATTTCAATTCAACTTGTGCGTCTGTCCTTCGACGCTGTTCAGGACTGGTGCACCTCTTACTTAAGTTCGACCTGTGCACCATCCTTCGATGAGCTCAGGACGTTCGCACTAGTCTCATTTCAATTCGACCTGTGCTCCGGCTGCTGCAAGTTTTTTCTGCGCTTCTTCAGCGTCTTTCTTGTTTACGCCGGTCAGCACATCTTTTGGTAGAGACTCAACGAGTTTCTTCGCGTCTAATAATGAAAGAGTCGGAACGAGTTCACGTACCGCTTTGAGCAC
The DNA here is from genome assembly GCA_035287165.1 of Patescibacteria group bacterium. Taxonomy (GTDB): domain Bacteria; phylum Patescibacteriota; class Microgenomatia; family 2-01-FULL-40-14; genus DATEBW01. The sequence goes on from DATEBW010000014.1 coordinate 2,273, forward strand.
TTGAATCTTCTTGCCGCCGTCGCCTTTCAGGACGACGTTGAAGACTGTTTGCTCTTCTTTTGCCTGTTCGCCGCCCGCGTTTGACGCGGCGCCCGCCCCGTTTGACGCAGCTGCCGGAGCAGCAGCAATAGCGGTAACGCCGAATTTTTCTTCAAGAGCTTTTACCAAATCTGCAAGCTCGAGCACGGTGAGGGATTCAATTTCCCCCATCAGTTTATCGAGTTTTGCTGAAACTTTCGTATCTGCCTTTTTTTCCTGTTTTGCTTCCTGTTTTGGTTCGTCTGCCATGTCGTTTCACCTCCAGTCACTTGCGTTCCTAAGCACACAGGATCAAACGGGATCGGTACAGGATCGCACAGGATAATGATCCGGTTAAATCCGGTGAGCATCCTGTTTAATCCTGTGTGCTTCCAGTATCATCACGACTTTTTGTAAATTTCCCTTTAATCCAAATACCATCCGGGAGATCGGACTCTGCAGTTGTCCAACCAGTTGGGCGCGCAGCGCATCAATGCCCGGGAGGCTGGCGAGCCGGATCATGGTTTCGGCGCTGACGACGCGGGCATTCCAAATGCCGGCTTTCATCGTAAACGTTTCAAGTTCTTTTGCTTTTTCATGTACGAGTTTCAGCGGGGTCAGCTCTTTTGAAGAACTAAGGATCATGAGGGTCGGCCCCGTAAGGGTAATGGAATCTTCGATGCCGGACTGTTGGAGCGCGCGCATGATAAGGCTGTTTTTGACGACACGCATTGCGCCTCCCTGAAGGCTTATCTGGCGGCGGAGTTCTTCGAGTTGTTGGTGGGTGATCCTCGAGTAGTCGACAAACGCAACGACATCGTATCCTTTTACGTCATTGGCAAGTTCGGCAACGGCATCGATTTTCTTTTGTTGAGGCATAGTTTCTCTCCGGTCGGATACAAACTATCAACCTATTAACCGTTGACCGATTAACACGATTGACGATTATTATTTAACCCTTCTATCCGTCAGTTGACGGACTCGGGATCCGGCCATCTTAAAGAACGATTAACGAACAATTAGTATACCATATATTGGTCTGTCGTCAATGGAGCAGAAGTTGCTGACCCACCTGCACTTCCTCAAAGCTTCAGATAAGGAATCTGTTTCATGAGTTGCAAATAATACCAAATCTCCTTAATCAGTAACAGCCTATCGCTTCAAGGTATATTTATTTGAGATAGTATGACTACATATATATGAGTACATACATCATTCGTTGACAAACCTGTTTTCCGTATGCCATACTTTCATCACTATAACATAAATGTTTACTATAAAACCCGGTTTCACGATCGGTGCTTACATTGCTTTTACTGCGGTAATATCGGGAATGGGAGGATTTTGGTTAGGAAAATTAAGCAATCAAATGGTTGTTAACTCTTCTCCTAAACCATTATCCACCCCTATAGTTATCCCAATAGCAACCCCAACATTAATCGTTACTCCGACGCCTATCCCTTCTCTGTCACCGACTACTCCTGAACTATCTGGTCTATTTTTTACAATGTCAGCAAATGGCGTGGTGCTTGAAGCCTGTGGTGGTCCATGGGATTATGTTCCTCCTACTCCTTTGCCATCAGACACAGAATGTTTGGAGTTTGAAGCGAACGGAACGGTACTGAAAAAATATATTGACCCATGGACGACTTCTTCAACACTACTTGCATCAAATAAAAATGCTTCAGCAGAGGAAAGAGCACGAATTAAGGCTCAACTTCAAACTATCCATCAAGAACTAACTCAAGACAACTATATACAGTGGTTAAAAGTGCCAAAAATGCCTTATGCCGGAGGTATTAACCCATATATAAAACTCTATTCAGGCATTTTTGGGAAGCAATATATCGTAACGGTCTATATGTGGGGCGCTGATTATTCACCGGAGTCACAAAGATTAAAGGAGATTTTTGAACTGCTTCACTCTTTCTCGCCACCTACTCCCTCGTGAGATCAAGAATCCATTATTGATCTACCCTTAATACACTGACGTACACATATCGCCTTGCTAACATTATCAATTTCTCGATGAAATTCATCAGGTGATGGAGTCCTTGTTTTGCTTCGTCAAATGAGGATATGCGATCAGGATCAATATCGGGCAGATTGAAAGACGTACTATTACTATATCACGGTATGTCAGCACGGGGATATTGATTTACTACGTTTACTACAACAAGGATTAATCTTCGAGTATTGAAATTTGCCATTTTTCATACGGTTTTTTGGCGCGAAAGGGTGGGAAGACGGAACGGAGAAGTAATAAAGTGAATACCACGAGGCGCAGTTGCCTCCGCCAGCGCCATGGTTGGGTAAGCAGGCGAAACAGCCATTTGAATCCGATTCGTTCAATCCACATCGGGCAGCGGGGTACTATGCCGGCGATTTCATCGAACGCACCACCCACTCCAACGGCGACAATAGGTTTAAAGTTTGAAGGTTTGTCACGCGGAGCGTGATCCCGCTTCGCGGGAAAAGTTTGAAAGTTTGAAGTTTGGTGAACGAAAGATGCGGTAGTTGATCGGTCGATAGGTTGATCGGTCGATAGGTTTTCTAGGGAGTCTATAAAAAGCTCCTGTTTCGGTGCGCCGAAGGCGACGAAAAGAATGTCAGTATGAGAAATTGCATCAAGAAGAGAGATATTCGCTGTACGCTGCTCGTCCTCCGAATCGGAGGGCTCGCCGTTCGTTTTTCGCATTTCGCTCGTGTTTGACATTCGTTTATTTTCCGGTGAATAGCGAATAGCCAATAGGGAAGAACTGGATGTAATTTGATATAGTTCGTGTATGTCTGGCTTACACGAAAGAGAATATTCGCCCTTTTTATCGAATGAAATATCTACTATAGGGTACTCTGATGACCATGCAAGTAGAGAAGGGTAGCGTTGGGTGAACACGTCAAGGGTTTTGAGCCCGGCGTTGTGAGCTCCGCCGAGAAAACCGACGGTCAAATTATCTGCTGCTGCAATCTTTGTTAATTCGTCCATCAGATTCAATCCGGTAACGCGCTCGCCTGTATTCCGCCTCATTAGCAATCCTGCCAAACGAATGCCAATTCCGTCAGGGACTGATAGATAGGAATGATTAATGACTTTTTTAAATACCGGCTGATTATGAGAGAGAACGACAAATTCAGGATTTATCGTCACAATGGGCAAAATAACCCGATCTGGCAAAGATGGGTGAGAAGTGATTTTCCGTAGAATGCTCTTTTTCTGAAAGCACTTTTTAACATTCTCCCGGATATCATCCATCGTGACCCGGTCAACGCGGACTCCGAGGATAGAAGTCGAGTTTATTGCCATGGCAAGTATTTATTATAGGGTATATAAGCAATAATACAAGGAAAATAAGCCGGAAGAATTGAACACAATAATTTTGATCTCATTCATGTTTATTCAGAGGTTTTTCTGCGTAAATTATTTTCAGATAGAGAATAATACTCTAGGACTAAAAGAATTTAGAATTCAGAATGTAGAATCTATGGTGCTCTCAAAACAAAATGTCAGGTTTTAAATCAGTCATCCTGAATTTATTTCAGGATCTCTGAACAATCTAGAAACAGATGCTGAAACAAGTTCAGCATGACGAGAAACACAACATTTTGTTTTTAAAGGGATATAGATTTTATTCCCGTTTCTTAGTTCTTAATTCTGAATACTGAATTCTATATTCTAGATTCTAATAAGCTCTATCACTCTTTATACTCTTTTTATAAAGCTCAAGATTTTCCAAAGCAACGCCGGTGCCACGGACAACGCAAAGCATCGGGTCTTCGGCAATGACTGCGGCGACACCGATCTGGCGGGTGACGAGCTTATCAAGATTTTTCAAAAGTGCGCTGCCGCCGGAAAGAACAATGCCTTTATCAACGATATCGGCAGCAAGTTCGGGCGGCGTTTGTTCCAGCACATTTTTAATAGCTGATATCATCTGGTTTAGAATGGGAGAAATGGCCTTGTTGACTTCGTCTACGGTCACGCTTGACACGCGCGGCAAGCTGGAGAATGCGTCCCGGCCACGCACTTCCATGGATTTTTCTTTTGCTTTATCGTCGGGCAGTGCGTCGCCGAGGTGAATTTTTACCTCTTCCGCTGTCCGTTCTCCGATAATCAGGTTATATTTTTTTCTGATGTACGTCGCGATGATTTCATCGAGCTTGTTTCCGGACATGCGAACCGACGCGTGGGCAACGACGCCTCCCATAGAAATGACGGCGGCTTCGGTCGAACCGCCTCCGGAATCGACTATCAAGTTACCCGAGGGATTGGCGATGGGAATTTGCGCGCCGATTGCGGCAGCGAGCGGTTCTTCAATGAGGTAAACGGCGCGCGCGCCGGCAGCAAGCGTCGCATCTACGACAGCGCGGCGTTCAACCTGTGTACAGCCTGACGGTACGCAGACCATGACATCGGGCTTAAAGACCCGGCGTTTGCCGGCTACTTTATTGATAAAGTAGGCGAGCATGGCTTCAGTGATCTGATAATCCGCGATAACGCCGTCTTTCATAGGGCGGGAAGCCACGATATTGCCGGGAGTTCTGCCCAGCATGTCTTTTGCTTCACTTCCTACCGCAACGACCCGTTTATCCTCGAGGGTGACTGCGACGACGGTCGGCTCATTTAATACCACGCCTTCGCCCGCAAGATAGACGAGTGAGTTTGCCGTGCCAAGATCGATACCGATTTTTTTACTAAACATATAAAGATTTATGATTTCAGATTTATGATTGAGGATTTATACAATCTGCAAAGATTATACTACATATCGTGATAACTGAAGGTAAACAAAAGCAACTGTGCACGGTTCTAACATAAAGATGTCATTGCGATCCCGAGCGAAGTCGAGGGAGAAGCAATCCCAAGCTCGAACAGGATTGCTTCGTCATACTCCTGGCGCCGTATGTCTCGCAATGACGTGCTAAATAATTTCGTAATTCGAGTTATCTTACTAAGTCTAGATGCTGAAATAAATTCAGCATGACGAATGATTTTCATTATGAATACTTTTCAAACAGGATTTTATGAAGGATCTGGTTTTTTGGATAGTTCAGAAGGACAACTCGTAGATTTTCCCGTCGTTTTCATTCGGATTGCTGTTGTTATCAACGCCCCGATCGACGATATAGAAATGCTTATTTCCCGGGGAGTAGGCTAAACCTGCCGGTTTTTTGGCGCCTGCCGCAGAAATGTCAATGTTTCTCACGAGTTTTCCCTGTGTGGTGACTTCTATAATGAGTTTTGATTTACCGTTGCCGAGCACGAAGAGATTGCCGTTATCAGAATTAAATTCTATTCCTTCAGGGTCCTTGACGCCGTATTTGCCGACATCGAAATGAGATGCTTTACCGCCCGAAGGATCGACTATATATACTTCCGAACCTACTCCGTCAGCAATATACAGTTTGCCGTTGCCGAATGCGATGCCTTCAGGATCAGAACTTCCGAAGGAAGAAGTAGAAAAAGACGAAATTTTGTCGTCACTGGTGCCTATTTTCTTATCTGATCCGGGATTTACCTTAAAGACCCTTTTTTTACCGTCGTCTGAAAAAAAGTAAGTTCCCTGGCCTACCGCAACACCGGCCGGTTCCTTGGTAAATGAAGTAGTATCGCCTGTTGAAGACAAAGAGCCAGACAGGCTGGATTCAAAGTAATTCTTCCCTTTGTAAATACTCATCTCTTCTACTTCAGCATCGGTAATGATGAGTTTGGATCCTTGTAATGCAATACCGGAAGGATCCGGAGAAGGAGGAGACCATGAGGACGTTTTGATCGTTTTGACAAGTTTAGCTTTTACCGTCAGGGCGGCGCCGACTGGTTTTGAAAACTGCAGCTGAAGGAATACGAAGAGTAGAGCGAGAAACAGTATGCCGATAAATAAGCGTGATGGATGCAGTAATGTTTTGCGCAGTCTATTTTTCAAGAGCATGATTCATATACTATCAGCAACGATAGTTCTTGTCAAGATATGTATTGCCAATACAGGATATTATGCTTTTTGGCCAAAAACAACTACGAGAGAGATAGTACATAAGTCATCGAACGCCAGTTCTAAATGAAAGTGCAAACTCCTGTGAGAACGGTCCATAGGATTTTAGAAGCGCGAGAAGGTGGGTACCGGGAAAGTTTTTGAAGATGCAGTACATTCACCTAAACAAATCTTCTACCGTGAAGTCGTCTCTTGCAAACAGCCAACTCAGGTCCAGAACGTCTTCTATATGCGCGCCTGAAGGTGTATCTGTGCCCAGCAGTACATGATTTTTCCTGTCTTTTTGATAAAACCGCCGCGTCACAATACGCGATATCATTTTTTCCTCAAAACGAACCTCATAGGTGTCTTTCGAATAGTATTTTTCGTTCGGGCGGGAAATCTTGCCGCGCATGGCAAGATCGACATGAGAGGGCGCTAAGTACCCTGATTTCGGAATATGTATATCGTCATGTTCGCTCCCTCGTATCCAGCTCAGTATAATAGACGGATAAAAATTGTTCGCGAGTAAATCTCTAAAAGAATCCAATCGAATCCACTGGTCTCCCAGATCGATCGAATCGCCAATTTGCATGCTTTCAAGTTTGCCCGGATGCATCTTTGTCAGATGAACTATCCGCTGTTGCCAATACGATAAAAGAGTCTCTGAGTTCAAACGCCATTTTTCAAAAAACGTATCGGTAAAGCCTGCATTCACAACTTCAGTTTTCAGATCATGTAAGGATCCGGTCAGAAGATCGACAAAGCGAGTATTTACCAGATCTGCATCAATTTCTCTATCAGGAAGCGGAGATGGTTGTAGTAGATGTTGTATAAACTCAGCAGTCATAGGTAGAATGTATGAATGGAACTATTACTGTATAATGAGCTTTAGATGAGACATAATAATCATCAAATCATAAATCTTTGACATGTTTCACCGCATCTTTTCTTATATTATCATTCCACTTCTTCTGATGTGCACCGCGGTCGTTATCATCGCGTATGCGCGGGGCTACCGTCTTGATGTAGTGAAAACGGCGGCTGCCATCATTTCATACGCATTGGGATATAAGATTGATGACGAACCGTATCTGAATGTCACCGGTATTCTCGCCGCCACCAGCGATCCGACCGGCGCACAAATATACGTAGATGGTGACTTCAGCGCGGCAACCGAGTCCAATATAAACCTTGCTCCCGGCACGTATGAAGTCGCGATTACTAAAGAAGGGTATCATGAGTGGCGGCGGACCGTCGATATTCATGGCGAAGTCGCTACTTCGCTCTTTGCGGTGTTGTTTTTAAAGAATCCCTCGCTTGCGCCTTTAATAGCCACAACGGCAACCAGTCCGATGCTTTCACCGGACGGGACCAAGCTTGCTTACATCGCATCGCCGGCTGCGACATTGACGACGGGGCAGAGCCTCTTCGAATCTTCTCTGCAACGGCCGACGCTGTTTCTCTATGACCTTTCAGGACGGACGATGCCATTTTCGCGGAACCCTCAACCGTACAACGGTACCCGCGCAGCGTTGCTTCGTGAATGGGATACTGAAACCAGGATCAAGGGCGAAAAATCCCTTGCGGCTATGCCGGATGAATTTCAGGAAATAGCAACTGACTCAATGCGCATCATACAGTTTTCTCCGGATGAGACGAGAGTCTTTTACGAGGCGACCGATTCAGCTGTTCTTGAGCGATCGATACGCCCGGCGCTTATCGGCGTCGGCCCGAAACCGGACGAACGGGAATTGGAGAAGGGAAATTTTTATGTATATGACCTGCGTGAAGACCGCAACTATAAGATTACATCGGAACTCGGTTCGCTTGCCGAGGATATTCGCGTCCACGCGGTGACCCTGGGCAGCGAACCGTTTCCATATTCTCCGATGCCTCTGCCGGTGTTTTGGCTCGGGAACAGCCAACATTTTGTACTGATAGAAAATAACACCATCAATATCATGGAGTACCATGGCGGCAATAAAGTCACGGTGTATTCCGGACCGTTTGAGAACGGATTTGTTTTTCCCCATCCGTCCGGCGGGCAGCTGATCATCATGACAACCTTAAACCCCGAAGTATCTCCGGCGGGCAGTTTATATACGCTGAATATACGGTAGGGAATTAACAAATTAACAAATTAACAAAAGAACAAAAACGCCAGTACGTGGAGCTTCATTGAAGGATGCCTAGTGATCCATGAGAGTCTGTTTGAAAAGTTTCCAGAAGCGTCACCCTGAATACGTTCGCTATCGCTCAGTACTATAGCTTGTTTAAGGGTCTCTTTACTCATAAGAGGAGATGCTGAAATGGATTCGGCAAGCTCACCATCTCTTCGAGCCTGAGTCTCAGAGCCGAAGGCCTGAGTTTACCGAAGGACAAGTTCAGCATGACAAATTCTTATTCGTTATCAATATTTTCAAGCAGAGTCTAAGAGTCCATCTCTATTGACAACAGTGCATAAAACTTCGTAGGATGTAGATATGCGCAGAATATTATTCAGTCTATTTTCCCCGATTCTTATAGGTGTTTTATTGTTTTTAATCCTATTCGTCGTCCGCGTTAATGCCGCCCCGACGGGCACGATTGCCACGCCGGCCAATTTTAAAGTCGCCTTCATCGGCGACAGCGGCGCGGGTAATAACTTTAATCAAGTCTTAAATCTTATCAAGCAGGAAGGCGCGCAGCTCGTGCTGCATCAGGGAGATTTCGGCTACGGCACGCCGGCAAGCGGATGGACAGCCGTGGTCAATCAACAAATAGGCTCGGTGTTTCCGTACCTTGGATCGGATGGGAATCATGAGAATTGGGCTGATTATGCTCCCTTTTTCCAGAATCAGGTAACGACACACAATATTCCCGTTGCATTCGGATCGGTAGCAAGCGGAAACTACGGCGCCGAGTACAGAGGATTGTACATGGTTTTTAATAATAAGGAACAGGGTGACAGCTTGTTTCCACAGAAAGCCTTAGCAAATGATAACCATATATGGAAAGTCTGCAGCTGGCACGAAAATCGCAACGACTTTCAGGCAGGGGGAAAAAGTGATTCAGTGGCACTGGAAACGTATCAGGGTTGTATTAACGCTGGGGCAATTGTTGCCACCGGGCATGAACACTCGTATAGTCGCACCTATTCCCTTTCCGATTTAAACGCCCCCCGCCACGGCGTATTTGGTCAACCGGGTGTCATGGAAGTTGCCAAAGGAAATCCTGGAAAAAGCTTTGTCTTTGTTTCGGGAATGGGAGGAAACGGCATTCGTGATTACGTGGATTCTATGCACGACGATGACGGGTGGTGGGCGACGATCTATACCGGTAACCAAACAACCGGCGGCAGCAACCGGTACTGTAAAAATACGTGTACAAAAGCAGATCTTTCAGGACAAGATAAGACTCGAGACATCGCAAGCTACAACTATACATTCGGCGCGCTTTTTATCACGTTTAACGTTGACGGGAATCCGTACAAGGCGCGGGGGTATTTTAAGAATGTCGCCGGTCAGGTTATTGATGAGTTTGAAATCTACGCAGAGGGAGGAGGCGGTACGCCGCCGCCGAGCGCTTCTCCGACGGTTGGCGCAACGAATACGCCAGCGCCAACTAATCCTAACTGCGGACCGCTGGGCGATATTAATTGCGACGGTCAGGTGAAGTTTGACGATCTCACAACGCTTATTAACGCCTACGCGACGATTCATCAGATGGCGGATTTGGATAAATCGGGCATCGTTGCGATATTCGATTTGTCATTATTGCTGAAAAATTATCAAGGTGGAGGAACAGGCGGGGTGCCTACTCCGACACCGACGTTGCCATCAGCGCAAACCGGAGATTTAAGTATTGCCGTCTGCGATCCGGGCGCGGGACCGTTTTCGCTCACCATTGACAATCCCTTTTTCCCGCTTCCCGTTGGGCAGGTGCGCGTTCTTGAAGATCCGGGAGGATTTAAGGTACAAATCAGCGTTTTAAATCAAACCGAGGTCGTTGCGGGAGTAACGACGCGGGTCGTGGAGGAGCGGGAATGGCAAAATAACAACTTGATCGAAATTTCTCGTAATTGGTTTGTGCAAGCCCCGGATAAGACGGTCTGCTACTACGGTGAAGACGTAGACATGTATCAAAATGGGCAAATCGTCAGCCACAGCGGTGCATGGCGCGCAGGCGTCGGGCAGAATAAACCGGGCATTATCATGCCGGGAATTCCTGCGGTCGGGCAGAAGTATCAGCAGGAGATAGCCCCCGGGGTTGCCATGGATCGCGCAGAGCATATGTCGATGGGAGGGACATTTACCACACCGGCAGGGACATTTACTGACGTGATGCTGGTACAGGAGACGCCGCCGAGCACCAAGCGCTATCAGCGCAACGTGGGACTCATTTACGACGACGGAGCATTACTTGTGCCGCCACTGTAACTTTAATGAAAGGAGACTCCTTGCAGCAATCGGCGTAGATCAGCGTACTCAATCAGCGGAGCGTCTCGTAGGCATTACTGAATTGAAAAGTCCGAAGGGATACAGAGCACGTTTATTTACTTAATATTTCCCTACTTGACACGTCCGGTAAAATAGAATAGGGTTATTCTATACTTGTGTATGATACTTGCAGCACATAATTTTTGCCAAAACGTTACTATGGTCTCCCGTTTGGGAGGGCTTCGTTCGTGGATTAATAAGCACTCCGGGGAGGCGAAAGTTGCGTAGCGAGAAGTTACGAATGATAAATTAGGCAACGACGCCTCCCAAGAAAAAGGGAGGCTTTTTTTGGGGAAAAAATATGGAACGGAAAAAATACCTAGCGGCACTAACTTTCACCACACTTCTTGGACTAAGCGGGTGTGTCGTCGATACGTTGCCTCCCGGATCCCCGAAAGACGCTCGCGCTGTAACAACTCCTGGAGGTATCTTCTTTAAAAAAGGAAATGAAAACGATGCGTCTCTATGGAAACATGAATTACAACATTGGAAAGACTATATGGAAGACCCCTTATTTTTTCAGAAATATGCAACTGATTCGGAATTTGCCTGTGAAGCTGAGAAACGAGCAAATCAAGCTGCTCAAATTTTTCCGACAGGTGATCATGCTGCTTGTGATGCTGTGAAAGACAAATGATATATCACCGTAGAGCAAAACGAGTTTACCAAGAGTCAAGAAGAAGAATGCGGCGCTGATTTAAGTAGTCCAGTCTACGATCATTTTGCGAGAAGAAGATCCCATAGCTAACGCACAAGTACAGCAGGAAGAAAATATAAAATAACCCGCTACTCGTTAAGTCATGCGAGTAGGGTGATAAGCTTTTTGGCAAGGCTTTATCACAGTAACAGGATAGTTGCCAGCCCCAGAAATGCGAGGAGTCTTTCACCAGAGACGATGTAGATATGCACGGGGCATCACTTTTGGATCATAAAGTAGCCTAGTTAGGAGAAACTTTCAGTTCTCCAGGGAGAAATCTATGGATATCCATGAATGGGCGCGGCTTATGAAAGCGCCACCAGACCACGGACGTCGCCGCTTTATGATAAGCGCAGCGGCTGCTGGAGTAGGTCTAGCCGCTGCTGCCATTCCTGAAGTGCGGAGGGTAGCGTCGGGAACAGTAGGAGAAATGATTGGAATTCCGCCTGCCGGTGAACAGATTCAAGGAGGGGAGATTATCACAGATAGGCAAGAGCTCGCGAGCCTTATAAGAAGCTATGCAGAGGAGAATCGCGATATCTATCCTCCTGATCCGACGCTTACCAAATCAACCCTGTACTTCGTGTACCACGAACTGTTTAATAAGCCTGAAAAGGAGGCAGAACAGATGTCCCAGCGTGTGGCTATAAGTACGCAAAGAGATCCGTACAGCTGCCCTCAAGCTGCTGGTGCTTGTGCCAATGAACATTGGAGCATCCAGCCGTCATCTCCTATGTGGGTTGATTTGAAAGAGTCAACAGTCAAATCTTTTCAGGAGGATAATTCGCAGTGGGATCGCTGGCTTCCGTTT
>DATEBW010000015.1:0-8654 GCA_035287165.1 Patescibacteria group bacterium
CAAGAGAAAACGCTCAGATCGTTTGAGCATGAAAAAAGACGAACTTCTCCGGCTGAAACAGGACGGCTATTCTGACAGCCAGATTGCCCACGAATTAAGTCTGGAGGAAGATATTGTGCGCAGAAAACGCAAAGCATACCATATCACGCCTGCTATTTTTCAAATCGACACGCTCGCAGCGGAATTTCCGGCAAAGACGAATTACTTATATACCACGTACCATGGATCACATCACGATGTTACACCGCTCAAAAAACGCGCGGTTATCGTACTCGGTTCCGGCCCGTACCGTATAGGTTCCTCCGTTGAATTCGACTGGAGCTGCGTTTCGGCATCCCGCCGACTGGCATTCCACCGGAAACAATCTATTATCATTAATTCTAACCCTGAAACCGTTTCTACCGATTATGATGTGTCGGACCGGCTTTATTTTGATGAATTGACGCTGGAACGGATTCTCGATATCTACGAGTTTGAAAATCCGTACGGCATGATGCTATCGGTCGGCGGACAAACGCCCAATACACTCGCGCCGCTTCTGGCAAAGCACCGTGTCCGGCTGCTCGGAACCGCCGCGACGGATATAGACCGCGCGGAAGACCGGAATAAATTTTCAGACGCGCTCGATAAATTGAAAATATCCCAACCGGAATGGACGAGCGCGGCCAGTATCGTCGAAGCGAAACGTTTTGTGAACCATGTCGGTTTTCCGGTTTTGATCAGGCCCTCGTACGTGCTCTCCGGAAGCGCGATGAGTATCTGCCGCAATATGGCCGATCTGGAACGATTTCTCAAACAAGCAACGACGGTAAGCCCCCGCTATCCGGTGACTATTTCAAAATTCATGGAAGAAGCCAAGGAGATAGAACTCGACGCAATCGCTTGCCATGGGGTCATCAAGCTATACGCCATTTCTGAACACGTGGAAAAAGCGGGCGTGCATTCCGGCGATGCGACTATTGTCTTTCCGGCGTCACGCATCTATATCGAAACTCAACAACAGATCATCCGTACTGCGCGCTTGCTGGCAAAAGAATTTCATATTACCGGCCCGTTTAATATCCAGTTCCTGGCGAAAAATAACCACGTGCACATTATCGAATTAAACATGCGGGCGTCACGGACTATCCCGTTTGTCTCTAAAGCTCTGGACCGAAATTTTGCCGCCAAGAGCGTTGATGCGGTTTTTCATCGATGCACGTCTGAAGCGTATACCTATCCGACCTATTCAGTCGTAAAGACACCACAATTTTCATTTTCCCGCCTGACCGGCGCCGACCCGGTCCTGCACGTGGAGATGGCATCAACAGGTGAGGTCGGATGTTTCGGCGATGACCGGGAAGAAGCGTTTCTAAAGGCCATGCTCGCCGTGGATTATATAAGGCCGAAAAAAAACGTGCTCGTATCCATAGGCAAGGCCTATAAAGAGCAAATGCGTGATTCTATAATGCGGTTGCATATCATGGGGTATGAGCTGTATGCTACGGAGGGAACGGCGGAGTTTTTGAAAGACAATCAGATTGATTCAACGATCATTAAAAAAGCATATGAAGTCGGCGCGGACTATATCATACGATTGATACGGTCACGAGAGATCGATCTGGTCATCGTCATCCGTGACCGGGAACATGAAGGAATTGCCCAATCGCTGATACAAAAAGAGCGTACCGACGGTTACCGCCTTCGCCGCGCCGCGGCAGACAACAATGTTCCGCTGATGACTGACCAGTCTGCGACAAAACTTTTCGTACGGGCTCTGGCGCGGAAAAAAACAGAGGATTTGAAAATCCAGTCGTGGAGGGAATACATAGAATAATTTCAGATTTCAGATTTCAGATTTATGATTTAATATTTAAGATTTATGCAGTTACAATCATTTATTCAACAAATTAACGGCAATTTTTATCACAAAAGCATTATCAGTGTTGATCAGTTTGCGTCTGACAATATCGCCATTCTGTTATCGTAAGGAGAGAACTTATAGACACATTAATTGCCGTAGAGAAATAATGTTGATTATGCAAATATTTGATTCTCTTGAAAAGAATGATATACTTATTTCTTCATGACTACGAAAAACCCTAGGGAAGCAGAAGAGGGTATGATTCGTTTTGCTCAATATAATCCTCCTGGAGAAGTAGAATATGTTCTTCGGTCAGGTAAGATTATCGGCGACCAGGAATCTCCTCAACAGATGATTGAGCGCGTAACAACGACACTTTTTTCTCCGGAGGAACAATTCGGAACACCGCCCAAAGAAACCCAAAGAATGACAGAAGAATTTGCGCAATACATGGTTGACGGATATCTCATGCCGGGAACACCAACACTTACCAATGCGGGCCGGTATGAAAACGCCTTATCTTCCTGTGTGGTGATTCCGGTTGATCTCCGGGAACAGTCGGCGCGCGGAAAAATAACACATTACTATCGTCAAAATATGGGGTCAGGTTTTGATTTTACTCCCTATGATGATCCTGTATCTCTACTCATGTGGATAAACAGTCTTTCTGCAGAAGAAACAGCAACGGAGCAATACGATCGTTACATTGGAAACATGGGAACCCTTCATGTTAGTCATCCTCATATAGAACAGTTTATTCGAGCAAAAAGCGAGCATGTAATGCCGCATTTTAATATTTCGGTCGATGTTTCTGAGGCATTTATGGAAGCTGCACTTGCCGGTACACCATTTGTTTTGGCAGATGGTACGGAAGTAGACGCAGATGTTTTACTAACCACTACGGCTGAAAATGCATGGCTTACAGGCGACCCGGGAATTATTTATATGGAGCGGATGAACCGTGATAATCCACTTGCCAATATTAGCCCGTATGTTAGTACACCACCGTGCAGCGAGATGGGACTTTCAGCAGGAGAGACTTGTCAGTTCGGATACCTCAATTTAGCACGATTTGTCCGTCCCGGAGGCAATGGAGAAGCAGAAATGGATTATGCAAAACTGGCAGATGCTACATGCTTAATGACGAGAGTACTTGATAATGCAGTTGAATACAGTATTTCTCGATATCCCGATCCTATAAGTGCAGACGTTGCCCGTTTGAAAAGAAAAATTGGTATAGGAGTGTGCGGCCTGAGCGATATGTTCCTTCGCTATAATATGCCATATGACTCAGACGAGGCCCGGGTAATTGCCCGTGATGTGCTATCGTTTATTAACTATACATCAAAGCAGGCGTCGGTAGAACTTGCTCAACATAGAGGGCCTTGTGAAGCCATGCATATGGTATTCGGCAATACCTTTAGAGACGGCAGATATTTAGAAGAAAAATTTGGTGTATCCCCAACTAACACAATTTCATCAAAAGAATGGGAAGAATTAGGAGCATATATTAGAGCAAGTGGAAATTTACGCAATATTCTGACAACTTCCCTGCCTCCTACGGGGCGCGCCTCTTTGCTTTTAAGCGCATCCGCTTCTGTAGAGCCATTTTTCCAAGTAGTAAGCACATCGGGAGAGATCACAGGGACCATTAGATCATTTCTCGAGAGAGAATTTGATGATAATAAGACACTCGTAGATCAGGTCATACAAGAGGCAAAAGCAACGGGAAGTTTTCAAGATATTCCTGAATTATCGGGCCACACGCGCCGTTGTCTACAAACAGCAACTGAAATATCACCGGGGGAACATTTGAAGATGGTTGCGGCTCTGGCCGGTATGCGGGGAGTAGTGGATGAGGCCGCTTCAAAAACAATTAATCTGCCTGAATACGCTACTGTAGCACAAGTCAGAGAAATATATGTACAATCATACCAGCTGGGGATAAAAAATATTTCTGTTTACCGAGATAGAAGTAAGGAAGGCCAGCCGGAAAAATTATGAAAAAGATCTTAGCGTCAGATATAAAATATAAACGAGTACTTTTGAAAATAACGGGAGAACTGTTAGGTGATAATGAAGGAAAAGGATTGAATTTTGAAAAAATTGATACATTAGCTGAACAAATTCTTTCTATTCGTAAAAAAACGGGTGTGCAATTTGCCATTGTCGTCGGTGCTGGAAATTTATTCAGAGGCCGTCAAGCTCATGGAACCACAGTAGACCGGGTCAGTGCTGATTATATTGGTATGTTGGGCACTGTTATGAATGCACTTGCTCTCCGAGAAGCACTTGAACGCCTCTCTGGCAAAGATATCCGTGTGATGACGCCCCTTATGATAGAGTCTGTTGCAGAACCCTTCATACAGCGACGGGCTCTATATCATCTAAAAAGAACCGGTATTATTATATTTGCAGGGGGTATCGGAAATCCATTTTTTACTACAGACTCTGCCGCAGCCCTGCGGGCATGTGAACTATCTTGCGACGTTATCCTGAAAGGAAGTAACGTGGACGGTGTATACTCAAAGGACCCTCACAAATATAAAAACGCCCGTCGTTATAGTACTCTCAGGTATCAAGAGGCTCTTGAAAAGGGGTTGAACGTGATGGATAGTACAGCATTTGCCCTCTGCCAGTCTGAGAAAATTCCCATCATTGTTTTTAATATTCAAGAGTTTAATCTGATTAATAAAATTTTAAATGGGGAGAGGATCGGAACACTTATAACTGCCTAAATCATACTATGCCAAAAGAAATACAAGTCGTATTTACCGGAGGAGATATTGCATGGAATATCGACCGGGTATATGACATGAATGGTCAGTTTGATGAGGAGAAATCTGTGGGAGGATCAGTGTATTACTGTGCGATTGGAGCGCGGGCTGCCCTACGAGACCTAGGAGTGGGAGTAGTAGGGAATATCGGGGAAGATTTTCCCCTCGATCACTTATGTCAAAGAGGAATTGATATAACGGGTGTCAAAGTAAGTCCTCAGGAACCAACTGCACAATTTTTGCTGGAGCAATTTCCGGGCAATAAGCGCAAATTTTCTGCGGTACGCGGCGCCGCGGAACATGTGGATACTACTATTTTTCCGGATACTTATAGAAAAGCACAATATATTCATCTCTCAACCGGTCTCCCGCAGCATCAGATGGAGTGGATTAAATTCTTTCAAAATAATCATGTGCCTGCAACACTTTCGGCAGATACTTTTGAACAATTTGTACTGGATCACCCTGAAAAAACCCGGTCAGTACTGGCTCAAATACAATTAATGTTCATCAACGAAGACGAACTTGATTATCTGCGCGAACAAGGAGAAGTATCCTACACCATACCGACTATATTGAAAAGAGGATCACAAGGCGCAGTTTATATAGAAAATGACTATTCGGTTAGTATTCCCGCCCCTGCTGTGACTGCCGTTGAAACCACCGGAGCAGGTGATGTATTGGCTGGTGCATTTTTAGCGCTGAGATCTGCAGATATGCCCATTGATAAAGCACTTGAACACGCAGTCGCCATCGCATCGGAATCAGTTACCAAATTTGGTATCGAACACATACTGTCGTATGAATAAAGAACGTATGAATAGTGAGGATAAACCCAGTATTGCAGTCGGTGTACTCATAACAAATAAAAATGGGGAAGTTTTTTTGGGAAAATCACCCAAATGGGGAGGCAAATGGATTGTTCCCGGAGGACATCTTGAATACGGTGAATCACTCATTGATTGCGCTGAACGTGAAATACAGGAAGAGCTCGGAATAACGCTCGACAGAGATAGTATCCAGTTCCATCAAGTACAGGAAGAGATATTCTCCCCTGAATTTCACAACCCGCGAAAACATTTTATTTTTATTAACTATGTCGCATCATTTTCCGGGGAAAACGTAGTTCAGATCAATGATGAGTTTGAAGACTACCAATTTGTAGATCCCAGAACTGCACTTGATAGTTTAGATTTGAATTCATCAACACGAGCCTTTATTATGTCGTATTGTGCGCAGGGAGAATCTCATGCATGAATTTTATCAACAACTTGATCCGCCTGATATTGAAACGTACAGTCCCTATCCATTTCCCCCTGATGAAAGCTCATTGGATTTTCTCGTTGCACTTTATAAGGGCAACTCTATATTACGATATCGAGGAGATGCCGCAGAATATATGCCCGCCGCATTTCGTGAGTCTGTTGCAGAACATACTCTTCATGTTCAATACGTATCGTTTGTTCTTCTGTATGAAAACCCTCGTCTACTAGCATTACTCGATGAACAGGAACTAACTAGATTTATTCTTTTTCATGATTTAGGCGAGATGGGTTTAAATGGGAGAGATTGGACCATAACAGATGTCGTAAACGGTACGGTAGACACCCATAATAAACATGAAGAAGAACGGCGCTTTGTTGAAGAAATTACCCGGCCACTTGCACCTGCTGTCAGGAATAGTATTCGCTATTACCATGAAGAATATGAAAATGCACCTCAAACTGGAAATATAAATGCACTTTTAGCCCGATATATGGATGCTACACAAGGAATATTGACTGCATTTTCACACGCAGATACGTCACATGAAGAATACCACAAAGCCAGTATCTACACGCGGCGCAAAAAACTTATGCCGACATTCGATGCTATTAAACAATCTCTGGAGACACGGCTTTCTGCCGGTGAAGACGTTGAGGGAGCAATAGCTGAAATAGAAGCGCTGCACGATTACATTTTAACATTCTTTCCAAACGCGGTAGAATAACTATACATGAAAAAAATAAACGGTAACTTTTACCAGAAATCAATCATCAGCATTGACCAGTTTGACGCAAATGACATTAAAAAAGTTTTCGATTTGGCAGATTCGTACAAAAAGGGGATCGAGAAGGGAACCGTATTTCGTGACTTGGAAGGAAAACTGCTGACTGCCTTATTTTACGAGCCGTCGAGCAGAACGTTCGGATCACATATTGCGGCCATGCAGCGGTTGGGTGGTAGAATTATTCCGATCCAGGGCGTTTCATTTTCATCGGTGGTGAAGGGGGAAACACTTGAAGATACCATTCGCGTATTTGCCAGTTATTCTGACGTGATTGCTCTCAGGCATCCGGAAGAGGGCGCATCAAAACGTGCGGCTGAAGTTTCCCCTGTTCCCATTATTAATGCGGGGGACGGAGTCGGAGAGCATCCGACGCAAGCACTCCTTGACTTATTTACGATCAAGGATCGTCTCGGCAGAACGGATAATCTTAAGATTGCCATGGTTGGAGATTTAAAATATGGAAGGACCGTGCATTCACTTTCAAAACTTTTATCACTCTATAAGAAAATAACAATTTATTTCGTCTGTCCAAAAACGTCTCCGATGCCAACTGATATTGTTTCTCTCATTGCCAAACGTGGCGTCTTTACCAAAACAGCGTCGTCGATTAACGACATAATTAATAAAGTTGATGTCCTGTACATGACCCGCGTCCAGAAAGAACGGATGGATTTAAAGCTTTATGAATCAATAAAAGATTCGTTTGTCCTTGACGGATCCATGGCAAAAAAAATGAAAAAAGAATCCATTATCATGCATCCTCTTCCGCGCATACATGAGTTGACCCAAGACGTCGACAGGAATCCCCGGGCGGTATATTTTACCGACCAGATGAGAAATGGTTTGTATGTACGGATGGCGCTGCTGAAATTAGTATTGAAAAAATAATCAGTCAATGAAAATATTATTTTTTAAATCTCGATTCACTCATCATGTCTTAATAGTTGGGGTCTTTGTGACGATCGTACTTACTGTTCTTTTTCGCTTCGTATTAGGCGTATGGCCATGGATACCGGCTATAGATTTTCTTCAAAATTATCATCCTTTAGAAAAACGAGCATGTGTGAATAACGGCGGCAGGTGGGTGGAGCGAGGATTTCATGGAATGATTATCGTTGATAAAGCATATTGTTATTACCCGCCACGAGATCTCGGCAAACACTGTTATCAAAATTCAGAATGCGAGAAGCTTTGCAGACCAACGGATGAAAAAGATGAAGAAGGATTTAATATAGGTAGATGTGGAGATAAAGACCCCTTTTATTGTGGTTACAATTTACCTAATAAGTCGAAAGGTGCATATATGAATGGCCCTGGCGCTCTAGATGGTTGTCACTTATTTTAGCTGAAGTAGTACTTGACACTTCAAGTATTACTTAGTATAGTAGTAATACTATGTTACAGCCAACAACCGTTAATACAAAGGGACAAGTGACGATACCGATTCATTTTCGCAAGAAGATGAATATTCGTTCTGGAACAAAAATCAATTTCCTGGAGGAAGGAGGCCGTATCGTGCTTGATCCGATTCCTGATTTTTTGAAATTGCGTGGCAGTGTAAAAACCACTCTAAAATATGATAAAAAAAGGGCGCAAAAAGCAATAGCAGAATATATAACGGAAGAGTGGAAGAGGAAAGAGAAACGATTTTAATAGTTAGATATGGTCTTAGATACATCTGTACTGATCCGGTATCTGACTAATGATAACCCGGTAAAAGCTAAGAAATTCGCAAACTTTATAAAATCTGGGCAACGTTTTATCATTACTGACGTAACATTTGCCGAGACATACTGGATTTTGATTAAGCTATACAATCACCCTAAGGATCAAATAATCACGTCCTTTAAATCACTTCTATCAGTTGCTTCGCTGTCATGTAATCGCCGAAGAATCACTGAGACGTTGGAACTACTCAGTAAACACCCGATGCTTAGTTTCGTAGACGCCTATACAGCAGCGTACACAATGATACATAACGACC
>DATEBW010000016.1:0-8317 GCA_035287165.1 Patescibacteria group bacterium
CGTGATGAAAGAGTTGAATTTACAACCCGGACCGGAAGTAGGAAAGATATTAAAACAGTTATTTGAAGAGGTAGTTAACAAGAAGATTGAAAATGAGAAGAAGGTACTCCTTACGAGATTAAAAACTCTCACGGCAATGTAATAACAATTAATTCATAATCTACTTTACCGTCATCAAATTTACTCTCTCTCACTGCAAAACCCGAGTGATTAGTTCCGAATTCTGATCTTGTTACGTTAACTTCATCATCTCGCAATGGTTTTTGTAACCGATGTGGTTCTAACTCATTTAAATCTGTATCAAGAACACTATGAAGTGATTGTTGAACTATATCTTTATAATCGTCTGAAAGATCAGACCAATCATTCCACTCGTCAAAATGTATTCCGGTACTCTCTAACATATCTTCAACCGAAACAACATATCCTGGTTCTAACTCACCCATCTCTCTTAATTCAATGACTGCATTGAGGCTTTCTACCATTGCCGACAATAATTCATTATCGTTTTCAGTTTCTTTTAATTCTGACATAAGTATAAACTATATTTTACTCGATATGATTAACACTATCATCTTTGCCGTTGGTATCTCCTACTTCGATTATTACTGCCCCGGGGAATGGCAACGGTGGATTAATGATCTTTTCAACAACAGTCTCTTCTCCCTGAATACCCCAATGGTCGCGACCACCGGGAATAACGCCGTTTCGCCGATAATACGTTCTCTCTCCGACAACCTTTCCATCCTCCCAATCATATACACGGTCTAAATATTCTGGTCCCTTAGGTTTCTCTGATTCTGTAGTTCCCGCCATATTTTTCTATCGATAAACGCGTGACACGGTAGCGATAACTTTAAAAACCTACGCTTTACGCATTCTTCTCTTTAAGAAGCGCAATATCGGCGCGGCGACAAACGGCGATGAATAGGTTCCTGAAATGGTGCCGATAACCAGCGCCACGATAAACCATCGGATCGTGTCTCCTCCCAAAAGTATCAATGCCAATAACATAAAAAGAATAGTCAGTGAATTATTGACTGAACGGGTCATCGTTTCGGTCAGTGCTTTATTGACCAATATGTTAAACGGCAATTTTTCACGGCGGATAGATTCGCGGATCCGGTCAAACACCACAATCGTATCGTGCACCGAAAACGACATCGTCGTCAATAACGCCGTTACAAAAAGAAGGTCAATCTCAACATTCATAAAATGCCCGAGCAATGAAAAAATACCGGTAACTACCAACACATCATGGAAAAGTGCAATAATTGCACTGATGCCGTAGACAATATCTCTAAACGCCCACGCGACGTAGAGGAGTATTACTATAACAGCAAGTCCTGCGGCAATCAACGTTTTTTGCAGCAGCTCTTTTCCCAGCACCGGGCCGACTGACTCGAATCGCAGCTCTTCTATTGCCCCGCTCGCGGTCGTTTCTGCAATTTCATTTTCACTGGTCATTTCCAGATTTTCTGACTTTGAAACCTGATCATCTGACGAAACTCCCGAATCGGTGGCGACATCTGTTTGTTCCAATGACTGTGTTACCTTCTCCCATTGTTCCCGTTCAATCGGCTTGGTACGTATGCTAATCGTATCGCCTTCTCTGCGCATTGAATCCACTTCTATTCCTTGTCTGACAAATTCCTCTTCTAATTTTTCCACTTTCAACTCTCCACCTTCAATTTCAATGACCGTTCCTCCCACAAAATCAATCGACGGACGAAATCCCCATCGCATCAATGAATAGATGCCGGGAATAAGAACGGCAAGCGAAATAGCAAGATAAAGCAAGCGATATTTAAGAAAATTAATCATATGCTACGCGATCCTAATCTACTAATTCCATCCGAATTATCCGAAATTAGGTATTCGGGTCATCCGGATGTTAATTCGGATCATTCGGATCGCTTTATAAACACCCGTATCAAATTCCTACTCACCACAATCCCCGTAAATAGGCTCACAAATATCCCGATTGCCAGCGTTGCTGCAAATCCCCGCGCCAGACCAAACTGCGGCAAGAACGTCCAGTTAAACGGATTAAATAAGATGAAACAGGTGAGTAATGTCGTAAAATTTGCGTCTCGAATCGAATCCCATGCGCGGCCAAAGCCGAGCTCCATAGCGACCGGCCATGACCTTCCGGAGCGCAATTCTTCTTTGATGCGTTCAAATATAAGAATATTGCTGTCTACCGCCATGCCGATAGAAAGAATAAAGCCCGCAATGCCCGGCAGTGTCAGCGTGATGGGAATCATTCGGAATATCGCATAGGTTATCAATCCATAAATAACCAAAGCAATATTGGCAAGCAGTCCCAGTTTACCGTAATAAAGAACCATAAACACGACAACGCTTATCAAGCCTATTGCGCCGGCAATGATACTCTTTTGAATTGATTCGCGCCCGAGTGACGGACCGATCGTTTTTTCTTCAATCGCATGAATTGATACGGGCAGCGCGCCGCTATTGAGCTGGATTGCGAGATTTTTTGCCTGCTGATTTGTAAAGCTGCCGCTGATAATAGCGCTGCCGCCGCTGATAACATCCTGTACGACCGGGCTTGTTACGGGAAATTCATCAATAAACACCGGTAATTGTTTACCGAGATTCCGCCGGGTAATTTCTTCAAACAGCTTTCCGCCTTCCGTGGTAAATTCGAGCGAAACGACCGATCTGCCCGTAGCCTGGTCAAATGTTACCCGCGCATATTCGAGATCTTTACCTGTCAAACCGCTTGCGACGGTATTGGCCGTAGTCGGTAACAGAAATCCTGAATCCGTCGCTTCTTCTTCAGTAAATTCTCTGACGTCAAGCTGCGCCGTCCTGCCGATCAATTCTTTTGCCGAAGCTACTTCCGTCACACCGGGAAGTTCAACGACAATTCGATATGATTCGTCCGCTTTTGCCGTCTGTACGACCGGTTCTGTTACACCAAAGAGATTGACGCGCCGCTCAATAATTAACCGTGCCGATTCGAGCGCATCACTGCGGCTGTTTTCTGCAATGCCGGACATATCCGCTTCATATACGAGACGCGCGCCGCCGGCAATATCGAGACCCAACACGGTGCGCGGTTTATAAATGACCGAAAACCTCTCTGTCTGGATATCCAGCGACAATTGTTTAAGGACTTGGTTAACTTCCCATCCCCCGATCTTAAACCGAATAGGGTAACCATCCGGCAGCGAAATTCCGAGAGCAATAAGCGCTACTATGATGATAAAAAATAAGACGCGGTAAGGTCTGCGCATAATTTAAGATTTATGATTTAAGATTTATGATTTTTTCAAACTTCAAATTTCTATTGCTCTATTAACATCAGTATATTCGTATTGATGAGTAATTCGTATCATGTTTTCCGGTTTTGTTTAATGAGTACCATCTGTTTAATACCGCTGAACCGATAGCGAATTTCCCCTCGCTCGTAATCAATTGAAACGCGCACAGGATCGCCTGACTTGACCCCGACCATTTCCACGAATCCCGACGGGATCACGACGACGAAACTGCTGCCTGATTTATACACTGTCTGTAACATACGCGATACGATGATATGAATCTTGAAGTTAGAAGCTAGAAACTGGATATTGAAGCTGGAAGTTTGATTATTCGATTTTTCAAACTTCAACTTTTCAAACTTCAAGTTCCACATTCAAACTTCTCATTTCAAATTTCTACACAACGATGTCATTCGTATCGCTATCTCACCAGTTCCTCTTCGTCTCCGATCACCAATAATCGGGAACCTGCCAGAACGGCAGTGACAAACGGGTCACGCCGCTTCTTGCGAAATGCAAATTCTTCTTCCGACATCACCGTATAGTTTATTTCAATATTGCGTCGTTTTTCTTCCAACCGGATATACTGCATGATTTCAGGCAGCACGACCGTCCCGACCAGCATCATATCGACCTCGTTTTGACGGCGTGGCAAGTTCCGGATAAATCGTCCTGAAAACATAATGAATTTTATTTTACCCAGCTTTGCCCTATTTTCGATAATCGCCCGCCCCAGCCCTTCGGTTTTATTGATTAATCCCAGAAGGTCAAAGTAGAGCGGATTGTCTCGGCGCATCTGAAAGTATTTCCGGTTTCCCCGCCGCTCCGATGAGGCAAACCCCTTGCTTTGCAGATACTCCATCTCGCGGCGAATAGCATTCATCGCCTCGTTGGTCTGCCGCTGGATTTCGCGCAGATGATACATCTTGTCAGGATTAAGGAAAAAGAGAGCCAATATTTTTACTCGAACGCGGGAAATAATGAGATCTTCTAACATAGAATATTACAGCCCTACGAATTACTAATCATTACTAATATACGAATGTATAAGAACTAAAGAACTAAAGAACAAATTTATATAGTTATTCTTTCGTTCTTCTGTTTTTACGTTCTTACGTTATTCGTATATTAGTAACTATTCGTATTTCGTAGGACAGGATTCATTGTAACGAAAAATTATCTCTAATGCAACACTTATTTTGTTCATTCTTCTTCTTTCACTCTGTATTGGAGGGCTTCGGCAAGATGCCGAACGGTAATACTCTTGGCATCGTCAAGATCGGCAATGGTGCGCGCGAGCTTGATCATTTTATGGTAAGAACGGGCAGACAGGTTAAACCGGACGACCGCTTGTTTGAGAAGCTGCAGACAATCATCGGACAACGGACAGTACTCTTTGATATCACGGCTGGTCATCTCTGCATTTGCCGTGAGTCGCGTTTTTATGAAACGTTCTTGTTGACGGGCGCGCGCGCGTTTAACGCGGATCCGGATGGTCTCACTGTTCTCACCTGATGAAAGTTTCGTCAATTGGTCCGGCGTCAACTCCGGACAATGGAGATGAATATCGATACGGTCAAGAAGCGCGCCGGAAACTTTCCGCTGATAGCGCATAATTTGTCCCGGCATGCAGACGCACTGTTTCTGTTTGCTGCCGTAGTTGCCGCAGGGGCACGGATTTGCCGCGGCTACCAGGATAAATCGTGCCGGATAGGTCACCTGACCTGCCGCGCGCGCAATGGAAACAACGCCGTCTTCCAATGGTTGCCGGAGCGCTTCAAGCGTGCTCTTCGGAAATTCCGGAAGCTCGTCAAGAAACAATACGCCGCGGTGCGCGAGGGAAATTTCCCCCGGCTTTGGCGTACTGCCGCCGCCGATGAGGCCGATACGCGATGTCGTATGGTGCGGACTGCGAAAAGGCCGCGACTTTATGATAGCAGAGCTAGCAGGCAGAGAGCCTGAAATTGAGTAAATTTTGGTAATTTCCAGCGCTTCTTGTTCGGTCAACGGCGGCAGGATAGTCGGAAAGGCACGAGCAAGCATGGTTTTACCGGCGCCCGGCACGCCGCGCAGACTGATATTGTGTCCTCCTGCTGCCGCTATTTCCAGTCCGCGCTTCGCCTGTTCCTGTCCTTTGATATCCTCCATGTCAAATGCGCCGGTCTGCTCGGTATCCAGATCTTCAAACCGCAGGTGGGGATGCGGATGCAATACAACCGTTCCACGCAAAAAGCTGAAAAGAGTTTCAACTGTATCTACACCATATACGTCAATACCGCTTACAATTGATGCTTCGCGCGCGTCAGATTGCGGGATAAAGAGACGTTTGAATTTCCGCTCCCGCGCCATGAGCGCAAACGGCAACATGCCGTTTGTATGCCGCACACTGCCGTCGAGTGACAATTCTCCGATGACGACCGCGTCATGGATGTCTGTGTTGAGTTGTTCTGATGCTAATAATATACCGATGGCGATCGGCAGATCGTACGCCGGACCTTCTTTCGGCAGGTCGGCGGGCGCGAGGTTGACCGTAATGCGGTACGAGGGAAAATCAGCGCCGATATTCAGAAGTGCCGATCGTACGCGCTCTTTTGCTTCGGAGACTGCTTTATCCGGCAGGCCAACAATATGAAATGCCGGGAGACCCTTTTTAATGATGTTCACTTCTACATCAACGGGAACCGCGTCCAGTCCCACGACGGCAGCCGACGTAACTTTCGCGATCATAAAGAGAGTATAGCAAAAAATTGCGCCGTATAGTGGTCAGAACATGAAGCAGAAAGTAATTGAAGAGGTGAAAAAGTTATTACTTTTTCAGCAACCGTTCCCGCTGCGCGAGGGATTCATTTTCCAATATTCCGCCAACAACTTCTATCGGATATTTCTTCGACCGGGATGCAAGTTCTTCTGCTGAAATTGGAAGCGATGCTGTTTTCTCTGTTTTTGCGCCAAAATAACTTTTCGATACCTGTGCTTTTATCATTGCGGTAAGACATGTTGGGCATGGTTCAGATGTAGTATAAAACGTAAAACCTTTCAATGACAACCGATTAAGTTTTGGACAGAGATAACGTATCGCATTTACTTCACCGTGGGCTGTAGGATCACATTTTTCTGAAACGCGGTCATGATCTTTCCATATAACATTTCCGTCCTGATCAACGACGACAACGCCGAACGGCGCATTGTCATCTGCAACAGCTTTCTCTGCTTCTTCCATGGCGAGGCGCATGAAGTCATCGTGGCTCATATTTTTAATTCTTTCTTTATCGCTGAAGCAGAATATCGTCGCGTTGAACGACGCGAGTGCCGTATCATTGCTAAATAAGTTGGTGACGATAATGCTTCCAGATCCTCCAGAAAGCTGTCCAATATCAATAATAATTGTATAAACATACTTCTTTCAAGACTTTATTCTATCACATTTTTCTATTCAGATTTTTCCTCATGCTACAATGCAGTCATGTCCGATAATCATTATTCTCTCCTGCGCAAACGGCTCGTCGAAGAGTATGTCAAACCTGCCGGCGTAACGGATAGACGGATATTGAACGCAGTAGCAACCGTTCCACGACATGCATTTGTTCCGAGACAGTTCCGAAAAGACGCCTATCGCGACATCCCGCTGCC
The DNA here is from genome assembly GCA_035287165.1 of Patescibacteria group bacterium. Lineage (GTDB taxonomy): Bacteria > Patescibacteriota > Microgenomatia > 2-01-FULL-40-14 > DATEBW01. The sequence goes on from DATEBW010000016.1 coordinate 6,921, forward strand.
GATCGGAAACGGCCAAACGATCAGCCAACCGTCACTCGTAGCACTCATGACACAATATCTTTTGTTACAAAGAGATACAACAGTTTTAGAAATCGGTACGGGTTCGGGCTATCAGGCGGCAATCTTATCGTTGCTTGCAAAAAAGGTGTATACCATCGAGCGGATAACGACGCTCGCCAAACGCGCTCTCCGGAATCTCAAGAAACTTACGTATAGCAACGTCGAGGTGATCGCGGCAAACGGTACGCTGGGGCTGCCGGAGAAAGCGCCTTTTGACGGAATTATCGTCACCGCCGGCGCGCCCGAAATCCCACAAACACTTATTGACCAGCTCAAAGAAGGAGGTCACGTCGTCATACCCGTCGGACGCTCACAAATGGACCAACAATTATTGGTCGGAGTAAAGAAAAAAGGGAAATTAACGACAAAAATAGTCGAATCAGTCCGCTTTGTTCCATTGATCGGGGAAAAAGGATGGCAGACGGATTAATCACGCGCCGAACTTTTCGGCGAGCCCCATAAGGTCGATGATCGGCATGACGTGCATGCCTTTGATGTGTCCCGGTCTACCCTTACCGCAGGTTCTTTCATTGAATTCGGTAACTTCAATATCCAGCTTCCAGCCTCTAAGAGCCTGTTTTAAAAGTATTCATAATGAATAATAATTCGTCATGCTGAATAAGTTCGCTATCGCTTAAGTACTGTAGCTTGATTCAGCATCTAGAGTGAGACCTATGGTAGTAGGTACTGCTGTATTCAAGACCCTGAATCAAGTTCAGGGTGACGGACTTTTAAAACAGGCTCTAACTTCCAAATTCAACTGAATTATTTGAATGGAGAATAATAGCTCATCCCGCTCAATTCTTGTTCAATCATAAGCAGTCGGTTATACTTTGCGACTCGCTCACTACGACACGGTGCGCCTGTTTTAATTTGACCGGCATTGCACGCAACGGCAAGATCGGCAATAAACGTATCCTCGGTTTCGCCGGAACGGTGGGAAATAATGGTGGCAAACCCTGCCTGTTGCGCTTTAGTAATAACGTCTACGGTTTCGGTCAACGTGCCAATTTGATTGGGTTTGACTAAAATCGCATTTGCCGCCTTTTGGTCAATGCCCTTCTGCAACCGTTCGACATTTGTTACGAATAAATCATCGCCGACAGTTTGGACTTGATCGCCAATTCGTTGGGTAAGATTTTTAAATCCATCCCAATCATCTTCTGCCAGCCCGTCTTCTATGGATTTTATCGGAAACTCATCAACCCATGCCGCATAATAATCTATTAACTCGTCAGATGATAAAGATTTTTTTTCAATAGATAACGCATAGGCATTCTGCCGGTAAAATTCGCTCGCGGCTGGATCAAGGGCGAGAACAAAATCCGTTCCCGGCT
>DATEBW010000017.1:0-11490 GCA_035287165.1 Patescibacteria group bacterium
CAGTGACGCCGGACAGTTTTCTGATTAAAGAGTGCAATGCTTTGATCTTTTTTCACACTTATTTAATTTTCTTCTACTTACCTATTCTACTCCTTCGATGCTTCAAAATGCAAAATTTTGATGGGGCTATCTCATCTCAAATACCTTCTCTCCCGATTTTGGGCCGGAGAAGTATTAGAACGGTGCGATGAGGACTTATTGTATAGATTCCGGCTCCCAACTTCGCCAGGGCTTCGATAGGCAAGCTAAGACGGAATGACAAGGTAATTTCTTACGGCGAGGGATTTTCTTAAATTTTATATTTCCAAGTTTCTCACACTACTGCTTTTCAATAAAGACTCCATTTGGACGATGGCAATTTGATTCAACTTCATCAAACGAAGCGGCTGGGATAATCCTTGTCGAATGAGTTCAGCGTTCATACCTTCTAAATTAGCCAACACTACCAGCTGAACAACATCGGCATAATCACGAATATTGCCTTCACGACTTGAGTTTTCATCGCGCCACTCCTTGGCGGTCTTACCAAACAGAGCTACATTAAGTACATCCGCCTCGTTGGCGTAAACCATATTGGCTCTATTTTTAGATACGTTCCGGGGAATCAAGTGGGCTTTGACTGCATCGGTGTGGATTCTGTAGTTGATTTTAGCCAGCGCGCGTTTTATATCCCACCCCAGGGCGAGCCGTTCGTTTTCTTCTTCCTTCAACCTTTGAAACTCTTTGATCAAAAACAGTTTGAACCCAGCACTAATCCATGAAGCAAACTCGAAAGCTATATCCTTATGTGCATACGTACCGCCGTAGCGACCTGCTTTAGTAACGATTCCAATTGCTTTAGTAGATTGTACCCATCTAAGCGGTGTCAGAGAAAAACTATTTAACCCTGATTCATTTTTAAACGCATCGAATTCGATGCGTTTAAAATCAGGATTATTCAACGCTTCCCATAAACCAAGAAATTCAATAGTACTTCTGTTACGCATCCAATTTTGAATAATATAGTTGGTGCGTTCATTATCTTTGTATCGGGCGATATCGGTAAGTGAAATATAATCAGATTTATTCTTGGTAAAGGTTATTATCTCAATTCCTTTAACTTTAATTATCTGTGCCTTTTTCATGTTGCTCTTTGAATTACTCTTTTTTGTATTTTACTCCCTTAAGACTAAATATGCTAGGGTTTGATATGGCTAACTAATCTCAAACACCTTCTCTCCCGATTTCGGGACGAGTATTAAAACGGTGCGATGAAGATTTATTGTATAGATTCCGGCTCCCAACTTCGCCAAGGCTTCGATAGGCAAGATAAGATGGAATGACAATAATTAACCTTCCTCGGAAGGGCAAGCGTGAACGGAGATGGGTTTTGCTTTGAAGTAGAGTCTCATTTTCCCCTTGCTTTTCGGTTGACATTCTGTGTATAATGACTTTACAAAGACCTGTGTTCCGAATTGTCACCGGATGGTGCGCGTGACTGAGACAATCAGTCTAGGACATAAGGTCGGAAAATCCCAGAGAAATTTGGGATTTTTTTGTTATCTGAAATCCCAACAATCCTCAACCTTTCTTTTGATAATATCCCAATATCCACGAGCGTCTATTTTTTCTCCTTCCTTATATCTTCTGATTGTACCCGCAATCATATCAGCCATCTGTATGAGAACGTTACTTCTAGAATCAACCAGCCTGATGTTTTTCATAACCTTCCTTTCATTGGTATTTAGTTCCTTTCGTAAATAGGTAAGGAAGTTTCGCCGAAATAGCCTGTCTCCGCTACCGTCTATTCTGATTTTGGCATTCATGATGGTACCTCGAGTATGAGTCAAGATGGTTTTAATAAAAAAACTATAAAACGAATTCTTATTGGCTTTTAATATAGGACTCCGGATCGACTCCTTTTTTACAACCAAAGCCCTGATTTTAAATAAATATGGTTTGACGGTCTGAAGAAATGCGATTCTAACTTTTTTCCTAGAGCCGTTAAATTTAAACTCTGTTCTATCAGAAAATTTCAGTTTCCTTCTCAACTCTTTAATCGCAACTGCAGCCTTTTCTGCTTCCAGCTCATCATCAAATACAACGCACACGATTACAAACACCCTGCTGGATCCCCCACTCAGGGAAAAGCCCGGATCACCGGATTCGTCAATAAATACAATCATGTGACTCCATCAATATTCTCCTCATATTTTACTCTTTCGAAGCTGAATATGCTAGAGTTTGCATATGACTGTTCAATAAATTCTTGAGATTGCCGCGCCACACATATGTTCGGCGCAATGAGAATAAAGCAAATAACCTCAAACACCTTCTCTCCCGATTTTGGGCAGGAGAAGTATTAAAACGGTGCGATGAAGATTTATTGTATAGATTCCGGCACTCCTGCCGGAATGACAAGGTTAATTTCTTACGGCGAGGGATTTACGGATTATTTCATTGACGTGAAGAGAATCATGCTGTATTATAGATATAATCTATGGCAAACAGGGAAGTTGTAGGTTTACAACATGAGGGAATATTACATACTGAAGGCGTGTGGGAAGAACAGGATATCAGGCGTCTTCAGAATTTTGGCGGACTTGCCAGATCTGAACGAAGAGAACTCGTGAATAATCTTTTCAGCGGAGATGATGAATGGTGCGTTCGTATGCGGGCTGATTTGTTCCTTCCGGATGCACAGTTCCGTGAACTTGTGGCATCGATCCCGCAAGCCCCTCAAAAATCTGATCAGACAGCATAATGTCCGATAAATTTATTCTCAATCCCCTTTAGTACCGCGCTTGAATTCAAACACCAATTTGCCCAAATAACGCATGATCCGCGGAAGAATGAACCGGAAAAAGGCATAGACAAGCAATAGAATCACCACAATCAATACAACACCAACTGATATTCTTGCCGCCCTTTCCGCAGGCGACACGGTAGGCGTCGGAAAAACGGGTACTAACGCTTCCCTGCCGGGAGTCACGATCGTTATAGATCCGGAATCTTCAGGTCCCCATTGAGCACTATTGATAGCCGGTGCGAAACTGAATATAGCCATATTATTTTATTAGTAATCCCCTACTTCCAATGCTGTTGGATGTATTGGATCATTTCAGAAGGGTTTAAAAAACGGGTGGATGCGGACGCGCGAATGTAGAATTCCTCTTTGCCGTCTTTTTGTACGAATACCGGCGCGCTGCTTTTGTGTACAACAACGACACAAATATCTTTCCCGTCTACCTGTTCAATTTCCGGCTGGACGGTTTTATGGAAATCCTTTCCGAAATAATTGCCGACAAAATCATCCAGCGCCAGGAGAAATCCGTCGCGGCTGTGTTCTTTAACGAGTTTATAATCCTCGTCCAGACCGATTGCGTCCCCGTGGTCCGAAACGCCGATCACGAGCGTTCCGCCGTCCGTATTGGCAAAAGCGGCGACGGACTTGGCTATTTCAAACTCGATGGCGCGCTGCGGTTTGTCCGGATCGTTTACAGTGCGGAATGACGGCTTAAACTCGGTATGGTTAGTTTCACCTTTTTTCAAAATACTTTCAATGTCCGCGGACTCCTCATCCGTTATTTTGCTGAACCTTTCATAATATGATTTAAGCCTTTGTGCAATCAGCTTCCTTCTTCTTTCAAGGAATGATTCATACTCTTCAAATCTCATTGAAAATATATCCTCCGGTACGCAGTGCACTGAAAGATTTTCCAGAAGATCTTTTCTTGACGTAATATTGCCGTAGACCGGCTTTTTTGTCGTGCATTGATTCAGTACCTCTCCCATATAGTCCTCGGGCGACTTTTTGCCGATTTGGATATTGATTTCCTCTTGCGCCCACGCGAAATTGGCTATCTGATTGTATTGGTATCTATTGAAATTGTGTTGTTTTAAGTACTCTTTCGGAAATAGGTGGTGCACATCTCCGCTATGTTCAATGAGGCTGGCAACACTGATGTCCTTTGATAAAAATCCTTTGGTTCCCTCCTGGACTTGAGAAGCAAAAAAAACGCGAATAAGGGGATTGGAAATAATAGAACGTTCAAGCCCCTGAACAAGTTCCACATCCCAAAATGTCTCTGATAGCTGCCCGCTTTCAATTTGTGCAAGGTATGTTTCTATGCCTATCTCGTTCAGCTGCCGAATATCATGATCCATCTGCGATTCAGGTGAAGACGAGTACCTGCCGGTAAGAAGTGACATCACGAACCATCGTTTGACGAAACTCTCAATGAGCCCCGGCTTCATATGTTTTCTTCGAAGGTGAAGGTACACAACATAGGCCATGTTCAAGGCATTTTGGCTGCTGATAAGTTTCGGGCTTATAAACCCTGCCGATTTTATAATCATGACAAAGCGCTTGAAATGTGTTTCATGTATAAAGTCAAGAACGCCTAGTTTCAGTTTCTCAAATGTGCTCTCAACGATTTTCTGCTCGTATTCTTTTGTTTCAAAGTTGCGACCTGACAATAGGCTTACTAAATCGCCCAATTTTCCCCGGTTAAACTGGATCGGAAAAGCTACCCGTAAGACATCAGAATAGCCGGGATCATAGAGATCATCCTTTTCGTTTTTGAGCCATGCAATTTTAGAAAGGTAATCGGTCTGTGCAAATTCGGTATCGTTTTCCTGAATATGCGTATAAAAGTGGGGTTCTTTCGTAAGGTGGCAGAAATAGTCAATACATTTTCTCAAATTGACGCCGAAATTATCAACATCATATGAGGCGATTTTTGACATGGCAAAATCCGCCTGGGACAGCTCGACTCCCTGGGAATTTACACGGATAAAAATTTCGGTGACCGTATCGATATCAAGGTTCGCATCAAGTTCTATAAATCCGATCAGATTCCCTTTTATTCCTACAAGATGCTCAATTCTTGATCCGATAAGTTTCTCAGATACTCCTGGATTTTTCTTGCAATAGTCAACAACCGTTGAATAGATTCGTCCGTCATCTTTCATGACTTGAGAAATGTCGCTGATCCAACTCGGATCCCGGGCAATGGCAGGAGTGGTCGTTTCGAATGCTTCTGTTTGGGGATTGTATGCAATAGAAACCTTTTTCTGTTTGTAGTTTTTATCAAGTATCGGTTCTCCGAGTATTGCGGCTCTTATGGCGGTGATACGCTGTTGGCCATCAATGAGAATGAGTTTTCCTTGGGAAAGACTGCCATCTTTTAGCCGAACGTCCGGATTTTTCCACGTAATAATATATCCGATCGGATAGCCTTGATAGAGAGAATCGAGAAGGTCGCGTATTTTGGTCGTCTCCCAGACGAAGGGCCGCTGAATTTCAGGAACAGCGATGGCTTTTGAGTTAATCCAGGATAGTATTGTTGAGATCGGATGCTGGCTAACGCTGTATCGTGGCATAGTGCCATATTCTACTCCACTGAAGCTTAAAAAGCCAGGATTTGATTGAGTTAACAATATTATTCTGTCTCAAACACCTTCTCTCCCGATTTTTCGCCGGAAAATAACGTAATAGAGGACCTAGGAATATGCAGGAATTTAGCGAGGGATTTTCTTATGGCTTCATTTGCCTTTCCGTCTTCAGGCGAAGCATGGACGGCAACGACAAAGTGCGTTTCATCGATTTGCTTTACGAATTCTTTCTTGCTCTTCGGTCTTGCTTTGACGTAGAGTCTCATGTATTCATCTTTCTCTAGTTTGACTTCTGATGTGCATACGGTATAATGGTCTTAATCACCAGGGAGAAAACGAACCATAGACTAAGTGTCTATGAGCGACGCCTCCCCTTTTTATTTGGCTTTACTTCAAGTTTTTCTCTTTCAAACATCAGAAAAGTCTTATATTTCTGAAATGGTTTCAGCAACGATGATTCGGATTTTTCATTGGGAATAAGAATTCGAAGTAATTTATTTCTTTTCGCCAGGAATTCATGCAAACATCGAAAGTCTCCATCTCCTGAAACGATAACTGCCTTATCATAGTCGGGAAACTTTATCGCGGCCGCGTGGAGCACGAGTTCGGCATCGACGTTGCCCTTCGGTTTACCTTGCCGATCGTTAACCGTCGGTTTAAAAACGATGTCGTAACCACACGATTTAAGATATCTATAAAGTTTTTTATTTTGGTTTATATAACCGATAAACAAAAACGCTTTCTTAACGCGAAATTTGTCAGAGAGATAGATTCTAAATTTCTGAAAATCAAGTTTCCACCCTTTGTAGATCAACTTTCCCTTTCGATACATATCCTTACCGGTTCCCAAGTTCAGGTTCTGACTATCGATAAATGCGTACACGATCTTTTTTTGTTTGGGTATTTTTTTCATCCTGTTGCCTTCATGTTTTTTTCCCTTGGTTAATAGAAGCCAGGGCGTCGTTGGCGCGCTTGAAAAAATATTCACTGCCGATTTTATTATAGAGTCCTGATTCCTGCAGCCGTTTTACCGGCGTGTTGCGCAGGCGCGAAAAGACCAGCGTGATACGGCTCCTCTTCAATTGTTCATAGACGGATTCTATCGTTTCCTGCCCCGTCGTATCAATCTCATTGATGCCTCTGCCCAGAATAATGACGTGGCTGACTTTCGGCTCATGGGACAGTGTCGAAAGCAAAACGTCCTCGAAAGCCCCTGCATTGACAAACGTAATACTCCCGTCCCACACGACGACTGCCACATGCGCGTTGGACGGGTAATCGTCAAAATGCAGGTCGGCCGCCGCATACGATTCAGGAATATCGAGATACAGGACTTGAGACGGCGGATTCGCATTCCGGTACAGCAACATGAGAATGGATACCAGGACGCCGACGAGAACCGCATACGCGAGATTCGGCGCAAATAAGAAACTCGCCACGAACGTCGCGCCGGCAACGACGGCGTCGCGCGGATAATCATGGATGAGTTCGCGCAGCACTGAAAGCTTTATCAGCCGGGATACGACAACGATAATAATCGCGGCGAGCGTCGCTTTCGGAAGAAAACGGAGAAAAGATGACGCGAAGAAAAGGGCGGCAAGAACGGATAAAACGACGACTACTGCGGTGAGACGCGAACGCGCGCCGGTACTGGCAGTCAGCGCTGTTCGCGAATACGAACCGGCGACCGGCAGCGTTCCGGAAAGCGCGGCCGCGATATTGGCATATCCCTGCGATATCATTTCATTGTTCGGGCGTATGCGGCTGTTGCGGCCGCTGACCGACTTTGCGACCGTGACACCCTCGATACAGCCCATAAACGCGATAAGAATGGCCGGAACCAGAAGCAACGAAAATAATGACGGGTCAATGAACGAGAGTCCGATTCGCGGAAATCCGGTGGGAATTACGCCGACGACCGCGCCCTGAAATCCGGTCGTATAACTGACGATAATCGTAATAACAACGACAAAAAGCACCCACGGTACCGCAGGTAGGTAGCGCTTGCCGGCATACAGCGTGACCAGCGAAAAGAGCCCGAAGACTGCGGTGTACGGGTTTATATCATCGATGTAAAAGATGATACTCGCCAGCTCGCGGAAAAAATGAAATCCGTCTGACGGAGCCACGCCAAACAGGACACGAAACTGGGATACCGCGATAATGATGGCGGCGGCATTCATGAATCCGATTACCACAGGCCGTGCGATATAGCGTATTAACAAGCCCAGCTTGATAAGCCCGAACAAAATCTGCAGAAGGCCGACCATGAGCGCCAGCGTTGCAGCGATGACGATGACGGTTGAGAGAGAAAGCAAACCGGGAGAGGCGATGACAGAAGCGGTCAACAATGAAATAATGGCGGTCGGTCCGGTAGCAATGTAAGGGGAAGACGCCGTAAGTCCGGCAATAAGGGTAGGCAGTAAACTTGCATACAGGCCGTATACCGGCGGAAGTCCCACCAGCTGGGCATAGGCAAGCGACTGCGGAATCGTTACCACCGCGACCGAAAGTCCGGCGACCACATCATGCTGCCACATTTGCGAGAATTGTTTTATCTGCGGGTTTGCTCTTATTTTTTTTATCAGCGAATGCATGTTTTATTACGTGTATTAACAGTATAGCAAAAAAATACCGTGTTATACTCAAATAATGGCTATCAGCTATGCGATAAAGAGAGAGGAGATATTTCTCGGTAAAAGGCTGCACCACGGCGAGCCGGCGGGCAAACAGTTCGTCCGGCTATCGTCTGACAAAAATGCGAAGTGGGAGCGCCCGGTGCATGAAACGTGGCAGGTCAATGAACCCGTCGAAGTGTTGTCAACACCCCTCGAACATTATTCCGCAAAATCGGTTTCATCGTTTATCCGCAAAATTGACTATTATTCAACGATAAACGCCGGCTATCTCGAGTCGCGCAATGCCCCGGTTTCATGGTGGCACATACTCGCCTACCCCGCGGGAAAATTTATCAGTAATTATATTGTTAAGCGCGGTTTTCTTGACGGCACCCACGGATTTCTGCATGCGGCGTTCATGAGTTTTCATTCATTCCTGACGCGCGGAAAATTGTGGATTCTTTATAGTAAAAAGTAGTGGAGCCTGTAGTAATGCAAAACGACGCGTCGTATTTCTCGTCATGCTGAACTTGTCCTTCGGTAAACTCAGGATGGTGAGCTTGACGAATCCATTTCAGCATCTATTTTTCAGGTTGTTTTGAGATCCTGAAATAAACTATAGTACTGAGCGATAGCGAATGTATTCAGGATGACTGATTAAAATAGATTCATGAAACTAATTAAATTTCTCATTCTTACTCTCCTTGTCCTATTCCCTTTCGGTCAATTGACTCGTCTGCCGCTGTTTTTCTCTCCCCTGATCCGCGTCTATGCACCGGATGTGGTTATTTTCTTCCTCATCGTCACGTATCTGATCAATCTGGTGAGAAACCCGCAACGTTTTCGCAAGCCCCCTCTGGTCAGTGCCATCTTGCTCTTTGCGGCGGCAGCGGGAATTTCCCTCGTGGCAAACGCGGGAAGATACGAAATGAGCGAACTCGCTATCGGTTCTTTATACTTGGTACGATGGATATCGTACGCTTTCGTATATGCCGCCTCGTATTCCCTCGCATACGGGAGTAAAAATGATTCAAATCACATTATTACTCTGTTAACGGCGTCCGGCGTTATTGCCGCGCTTTTCGGTCTGGTGCAATACGTCACGTATCCGGACCTCCGGAATTTAATGTACCTCGGATGGGATCCGCATGAATACCGGGTATTCGGGACATTTCTGGACAGCGGATTTACCGGATTGTTTTACGTACTCACGCTTATCCTGATTACCATTCGTTTCATGCATTCGTCCGCCGGTAACAAAACGGATATATTGAGCAAAATTTCAAATCTATTCCGGACTCCCGTAGTATGGGGCATATGTTGGATCATGACCTATCTCGCGCTTGCGCTGACGTATTCGCGCAGCAGTTTTTTATCGCTTCTCGTCGCTTTCGGCATTATCTCGCTATTCAGAAAAACCGTTCTGCCGTTTTTCTTTATCGCTATACTCCTTGCGGTAACAGTTCTGCTGCTCCCCCGGCCTTCTGAAACTGCTGAAGGAACGAAGCTTGAGCGGACCGCATCGGTCGGCGCTCGGTTAACGAATTATCAGCAGTCGCTCGAAATAATCAAGGATTCGCCGGTTTACGGCATCGGCTTTAACATGATGCGCTATGAAAACCGCGAGCGGGGGTTTGTACAGCCGTACGAATGGCAGGAAAGCAATGCGGCCGCCGGACTGGACAATTCATTCCTGTTCATTTGGGCAACAACGGGGATAGTCGGGTTAATTGCATTCTTCAATATAATTTTCCGGATCTTCAAATCTGCTATGAAACAATTCGGCAATGAAACAACCCTGCCGGATCGCGTGATCCGTCAGCTGATGGAGATGGCGGGCGAGGTGAAACAATGGGACGTACTGACGCTATCAACGCTTGCCGCCGTCATCACCCACAGCTTTTTCAATAATTCTTTGTTTTATCCTTGGGTCATGCTGTGGATATGGCTACTCCTGGGAATAGGATACGGTACGCGTGACCGACTTGGTGTTTCCGGCGCTGTCGCGGGCAATTATTTCAATCGGCTGCTCGCCGTCGCCCAATCGGTATTCATGCGTAAATGATCCGTCGGCGCTGACGCGTATCCACCGGCCGTTGATCGTGACGGTGCTGTCCGGGTCCGTGACACCGCGGATTTCTATCTCCCGCTTTTCCTTATATGACGCATGGTCTTCGGGCGTATCTATGACGAGCTTCGGTTCCGACTGCTTGTACAGGACTTGGGCCGGGGATGACGGCGCGCTTTTCTTCCCGGATGCATCGTATGAAACGGCGGTAATGGTATTCTCGCCCTCATATAAAGAAAGTTTTTCCGACGTAAAATTTCCGTCTTTGCCCAAAGAGGAAATGGTTTGTTTGGAAATGCCGTTAATGATTATCTCAACCTTTTGGGCATTTTGGCTGAATCCGGAAACGGCAAGCCGCGCGCTGTTTGTCGCATGCGGGACCGCATCAAGCACCGGAGGAAACAAGTAAGTGTCTTCCTGAAAATCCTCCTGCCGTGTATCCCGTTCACTGAACCATATGCTTAATGAAAAGAGGAGTTTCGGTACGGCATACACCAGAACGGCTGCCAAAATGACTAACCAGATGATTTTTTTCACCATACGATTAGAAGATCTGAGCCGACGAGAGGAGTTGAACCCCTAACCTCTCCCTTACGAAGGGATTGCTCTGCCATTGAGCTACGTCGGCTTAATATTATGCTTTACGAATCCGCAGGCCGGAGGACTGCCAATTGAGCTATGTCGGCGTATTAAGTATTCAGTAATCGGTTTCCGGTTGTCGGCTTTTTATTTGACGGCTAATAACTGACTTATTAAATCTGATTACTGACATTGTGGACTCGCATTTCGATAGTTCAAACTCTATTATACATGAAAGGCGCGAGATTTTAGATCTCTCCATCAGTTTTAGACAAACGCATTTCTTTAAAATTTAATATATCTTCTGAGCTCATTGTTATAAAAGGGATTCAGTTCTTCAATGAACTGACAAAAAGCTGGGGTGTTTTTATCATAACTTCTATAAATGCTTGCACAGGGAGCCAAGGTATAGGTTAAGAAGTAAAATAAGAAAACGATAGCTCCAACAAGAACGGTAAGGATCGATTTCTTCTGACCTCTTTTTTCAATTATTCCTCTTACGCCAATTATTATTATCAGCAATGCCATCCCCATCAAGAATACATTAAATATGAATTTGCCGATAATGAAAGGCAGATTATACTGAATCATAATTCAGATACAATATAGTAGAGTTTGCATCTTGTTGAAGAATGTCGATTTTGTTTGCAAGAATCAAAGTAAAATTTGGCAAAAAACTTTGTGGCCGCTGAAGGACTTGAACCTTCAACCTCTCCGATGTGAACGGAGCGCTCTAGCCTACTGAGCTAAGCGGCCATTTCATCCTTTAATTCATTAATAACTTCTTTATCTTCTTACCAAATCCCGTTTTATAAAATTTTTCCCTTTTACCTGCATCCTGTTTGTAAA
>DATEBW010000018.1:0-21813 GCA_035287165.1 Patescibacteria group bacterium
AAAACAACGTATATCTTACTCGAAACTAAAAGCTACGAAGGCATACCATTTCTGATTTTAAAAGCAGAGTGGTATACTTCTTTGACTCCCGGGCTTTAATAACGTTCTGTCTCACAAACCACCGGACTATTAACCTACAATACTGTAACAGTAACGCCTTCAATTTTCTCCGGTAATCGCTTATCGGCAGTAATAAATGTTCGCGCACCGGATGCACTGGCGCAGGCGATATGGAATGCGTCGGTCGTGCGTATACTTTTATGGTTTGCGCGGATTTTTGCAGCGATTCTACAAATAGCTCGGGTGATGTCTATGACCGTAAATAATTCTGCGCCGCTAAGAAAATCTTCAAAAACAAGAACAGAAATACTCACCCGTGGTTTTTCTTTTGCGATCTTTTCAAACAGCGCGCGCTTTCTCCCTTTTCACCCGAAGACTGCATAGCGTAGATAAAAATATTCGTATCAAGAGCGATGTTAGAACGGGGAGAAATTGACTTATTTATTTCCATGATGCGCGTTCCTTTTGCAGATAAATCTTAGCAGACTTATCTCTCCATGGATTATTGAGCGTCTTCAAATAATCGTCCGGCCACTGCAGTACTGTTTTCGTTTTAGCGCGGGAAAGAACAATGCGATCCTGAACCACATCGACTTTCAATCGTAAACCCGGGCTGATCCGAAGAGATCTTCCTACTGTTTTCTGTATGACAATCTGGTATTTAGTACTCACCAGTGTTTGTAATATACGTAAAACGTTTTACAGTTTCGTAAATCGTTTGTCAAAGTTTTGAAAACCACGCCGCTAGCGCGTCTTTGACAACCGGCAGCCGCGTATAAAAAAATCGGGGGCAATATTCCGGCAACGGTCAGAAATCAATCCGACCTGTTTTGAAATAAAAAAATAAGGGTAACCTACTACGATGATACATATCATCGTAGTGGTTGTCATAATACACGGTCATAACGCTTTCTTATGCTTTTTAATCTCTTTATGTAAGTATTTCCATAATCCCGATCCCTTTCGGGATCTTGCAAATTCTCCTGAAATTACTTCACCTACTGCTAACCAAAACGACTCAAACGCTTCAGCTTTTATGATACGGGAAACGACGTCTTTACTTCCCTTTCCTAAATACTTGTAGTAGCGGCTCGCTCCGGCAACCGTTGAAGGACTGACATGGAGAATTGTGCATATTTGTTGATATGAATATCCTTTTCCCAGAAGAATATAGATTGCAAGGCGTTTAATCAGCATAATTCGTTCCGTAGGGGTAAGAAAATCAGTGATAAATTCCTCCACTTTTTTCCTGTCCGATAGAGAGACAATAGTCTGGAAAAATATAGTAGCAATATAATCATATATTGTTTTTTGAACAGGATATTTCGATACTTGTGTCATACTACGATGATACATATCATCGTAGTACTTATCAAGAGTGGGATAAAAGAACTATATTAAAATGAGAAGTCAGGCATCAAGTGAGAAAATAACGTAACAGGATGTTTCATTTCTTTCGCGCAAACCATTCCTCTAAAATTTCTTTCACAACCGGCGCGGCAATGTCGGAGCCCTCCCCGCCTTCTTCGATTAAAACCGTCACGACGATTTCCGGATCGTCTGCCGGCGCAAACGCCGTCAGCCATGCATGGGTTTTGTCCTCGGGATGGCCGAATTCCGCCGTTCCGGTTTTACAAGCAAGCGGAATTTCTTTTTTCTGATCTCCGGCATCAGAAATCTGAAATCCGAACAATGGCCACGCCGTACCGCCCGTCCTGCATGCGGCTTGCAGCCCTTCGGTGATAAGCTGAACGGTTTTTTCGGATAAACCAATATCTTTACATTCTTTCCGGCCTCCGGTATCCGGCCTCCGGTATCCGGTAATTGTCGGCGGGCAATACGTACCTTTGTTGGCAATAATTTGCATCCATGAATTTACATGGAGCGGTGTCACAACCACATCTCCCTGGCCGATAGCGGCGTGATAGGTATCGCCGAGAAACCACTGACGGTCCTGCCGGATGATTCCGGCGATCCCATCGCCTATTTCGGTTTCGATCGGCGCGGTGACACCGAATGCGCCGGCCCATTTTTCTATCGCATCGATGCCGACCATTTCTCCCAGTTTATAGAAAAAAATGTCATTGGACCGTTGGAGCGCTTTGACGATAGTAACCTCACTTTCAGTCTGACCCCGTTTAGTAAAATACCAGTTGGCGTAACTGTACGGCCCGATATGTATAACGCCCGTATCTTCGATGGTGGTGTCTTCGCCGACGGCCCGTTCTTCAAGGCCTGCTGCTGCAGTAATGATTTTAAAGGTCGATCCCGGGGGGTACAAGCCGGACAGCGCGCGGTTGAACAATGGTTTAGCAGGCGTCGTAAAAATATCCTGGATCATACGGTCAGGATTATCGCCGACGCCGACAAAGACATTCGGATCAAAGGCCGGACTCGAATAGAGCGCGAGAATCTCGCCGGTCTTCGGATCGGTCGCTATGACCGCTCCGCCGGGCGACCGGACTTTATCATCAGCACGCTCGCGTTCGAGTGCGTCTGCGGCTGCCCGTTGCAGCGGCAAGTCCAGGGAAAGATAAATATCACTGCCGGGCATGGGTTCGATTCTTGCCAGTTCGGCAATCTCCACGTCATTGACATCTACTTCGTACATGCGTTTGCCGGGAGTCCCCCGCAGCAACGTCTCGAATATCTCTTCCGCACCTGACGCTCCAATCAATTCATCCGGACCGTAACAATACTGGCAAAACTGTCCTGGCGCCTGCGAAGATTCGTAAAACGCTCCGTTTCGCGTAGACAGCTCCTCCGGTGAAATAGCCGTCATATAGCCCACGAGATGTGCCGCAGTCGTTGCCTCCCGATAATCACGGCCGAGCGCAAGCTGTATCGGCAGTCCCCGTGCCTCTTTCTCAAGCGCATCGTCGCGGCTGATAATCCGGCAAACGGTCGGGTCTGCTGTCTGGCATTCACGATACACGGGACGGTTGCCGGCAAGCACCTCGCCGCCGCGCGCATATATGACGCCGCGCGCTGCAAGGATACGCTCTTCGCGGATACGGTTGGTATCGGATAATTCTTTGAAATAGACGCCGCGCACTATGGTCAGTTGCGCCAAACGCCCGGCAAGCAAAAGAAAACACCCGACAAGCAAGAACAAGGGCACGACCGTACGAAGGCCTATACCCGTAACGCGCGGCGCAGAGAACATACGGTATGGCTGATTTTTTCCGATGGATTCTCCAAATCCTGTTCCGAAACGGACGGATGATTTTTGGCGAGAGTATGCGGTCATAGAATGGCTGGCTGGCGCCTGCGCTGAACGTAAGCAATCATTAGCCGGACGGGGTACATCAGTATCACGAATGCAAGTACGCGCATTCCCCATGCCGCCAATAGCGAGAACGATATATCCCCTCCTGAAAGGATCAACAGATAAACCGAAACGGCAGCCCAGCTATACAGCAGCATAAAGGGAAACCGCTCCGCGTTAAACTTCCGCTTATAAACCGCCACGACAAACGCGACCGTCAGAAGGATGACCGATGTCTCCCCGAGCAGGTTTCCTTGCCAGAGGTCATACCAGATACCGGCTAAAAGTGCGCCGCCCAGCGCGGCATGTATGCCACTGTGCGCGCTATAAAAAGTTACTATCAAAATGAGAAACGGAATCATTTACAATTTCAGATTTAAGATTTATCTGGCGAAGCCAGATCCCGCTTCGCGGGATGATTTCAGATTTATGATCATTATGTACGCAGTAATGTTTATGATATACCGCCATTGCGATCCGCTCCGTCAGCTGACGGAGCGGCAATCTACAGAATTTAAGATTGCTTCGGCGCGGCTTTCTGTTTCTCCATCCTAACTTCTAACTTCTGAATACTAGTGGCTAGTGGCTAATTACTCGTGGCTTTTTATTTACCATTTCGTAATCACAAATACCTTCCGAAGTTGTTTCGGATCGACGGAAAGTTCAACTTCTGCACGCTGGAAAGGCTCACGAGCCTCGGATATGATCCCTCCGACACTGCCGATCAGTAAATTCGGCGGCAATCCGCCTTCGCCGCTCGTAGCCACCCGCTCATCGCCAACTAACTCGTCCGTCTGAAGGATGTGGTCCAATTCCGCTACCGTCAGAACATCATTATCTACGCCTTTGACGAGACCGGTGGAGCCGGACGCCGTCCTGACGGCAACAATAGTTTCCGGACTTCCCAGTAATCGCACCGTCGCGATATTTGGCGTCACCCGGATAATAACCCCGACCAGGACGGACTCGATCACCACGGGCATGCCTTCGGCAACGCCGGTGTCGCTGCCCGCTGCGATATGCATCAGTTTTTCCTTTTCATTTTGTTCCACGCTGACGATGTATGCCGGCGTAAAATCATACTGCGGCGGGAGCGGCGCCTGCAACTGTTTGCGCAAGAGTTCATTTTCTTCCGAGAGGTCATCGCGTGTCTTTTCAAGCCCCGCTACCGCTGCTTTCAACTGCTGGACCGTTTCATCCTTTGTTTCCTCTTCTGCGACTCGTATAGGAAGAATTATGCGTTCTATCCGGCGGCGCACCGGATCAACCCATCGTCGCGTATCGGCAAACATCAGCAGTGCCGCGACGGCGAGAAGAAATATATACGGCGGAAACAGGTTTTCCCGGTGTCGTGAAGACATAACTCAATAGAACAAAAGATCAAATGAACAAATTATCAAACCTGCCGCGCGGAATTTCAAAATATAATTAAACATTGAATAATCTACAATCATAAATCATAAATCATAAACCATAAATCTAACTCAACCCTCCGGTTATTTTAACTTTATCGAGCAGTCTCGGATTCTGCAGAACGTGCGCTGCCCCGCGGACCACGGAAACCTGGGAATCTTTCGTATGCACTACGGGAATTTTTATCTGTTCGGCAATTTTTTTGTCAATTCCTTTCAGTAAAGACCCGCCGCCTGCCAGATGAATACCGTGTTCAACAATGTCTCCTACTAACTCCGGGGGAACTTCTTCTATTATATCCTTTATGTGATCAATAATCTGATTAGTGACCATAGAAAGAGCCTCTCTTATTTCGCCTGATGTAAGCCGTACTGACTTGGGAAGTCCGGTCTCGATACTCCTGCCCCTGACGACTGTAGACGATTCTTCACCGACCGGATAGGCCGATCCGATAGTATGTTTTACTTCTTCAGCGGTCAGCTCACCGATCAGAAGCGAATGCTTCAGGCGTACATGCCCGACTACCGCTTCATTCATATCGTCCCCGGCGATACGGATAGAACGATCCACGACGATACCCCCCAGCGATATGACCGCTATTTCTGTCGTGCCTCCGCCGATATCCACTACCATTGAACCGGTCGACGCCTCTACGGGAAGCCCCAGCCCGATGGCGCTCGCCATGGGTTCTTCCAGCAAATACGCTTCACGCGCCCCCGCTTCAAGCGCCGCTTCCCATACGGCCCGGCGCTCCACTTCGGTGACGCCTGACGGAATACCGATGATGACTCGCGGGCGCGGCATTTTTGAGAACCATGTCTTGGGATTTCCGACCTGCATCCGCGGATACTGATGGGTATGGAGGATGTAATGGCGCAGCATCGCGTATGCCGCATCAAAATCAGATATCACGCCGTGTTTGAGGGGACGGAATGCTTCGATCATCTCGGGCGTTTTGCCCAGCATTTTTTTAGCCTCCGAGCCTATGACGAGAATTTTCTTGGTTTTTCTGTGGCGTGCTACCACAGAAGGTTCTTTAACGACAATGCCTTTCCCTGAAACGTAGACAAGCGTATTTGCCGTGCCCAAATCAATGGCTAAATCATGAGAAAAAATGCCCAGGATCGGGTCGAGTATCATAGTATCTTATCATAATACCATCCTTATGGTACCCGATCAAGCGTCGAAAAAAGTACTATATCAGAAGATCTAGTTACTATATCAAAAGGATTTATGATTTAAGATTTTAGATTTATTTTTTAGTCCGTATTATCTAAATAACGCGAATTACGAAATTCAAGCTCGTCATGCTGTCCGTCAACCGACGGATCAGCATCTTTGTTCTCTTGATCCTGAAACAAGCTATAGTACTGAGCGACAGCGAACGTATTCAGGATGACAGTTTTCCTGAAGCTATAGTGAAACCAAAACAAACTGATTATCTTTTGTGAATGTTTGAGCCTATTTCCCTATAGTAATCTCCAGTTTGTTTTGGGGTTACTATAATTTAATTTCGTAATTCGGGTTAAATAATAAATTCTGAAATCTGAAATCTGAAATCTGAATATGCTATCATACTTCCAATGGAATTCCTTCTCCGCCGCATTATTACCATTTCTTTCATCGCGTTATTCACTATCACTCCGCTCCTTCTGACGCCATATAACTATGAATTGTTTGAATTTAACAAGACGCTCTTTCTCTACACAATGACCGTAGCGATCAGCGCGGCGTGGCTCATCCGATCAGTCTGGACAAGATCTTTGACGATACCGCTGACGCCGCTGACGATTCCCCTCATGGCGTTTTTTGCAACACAGCTTGTCGCTACTCTTTTATCCATTGACCCGTACCAGTCTATCTGGGGATACTATGGCCGTTTCCACGGCGGACTTCTATCAATACTCTCTTATATTGTTCTCTACTTTGCATTTGTATCAACCATTAAATATGATGGATTACGAACAGCGAATTATCTGGCGAAGCCAGATCCCGCTCCGCGGGACGAACAGCGAATAGCGAATAGCGAATTATTCATATCACGTCTTCTTAATTTCTCACTGGTTTCTGCCTCCGTCGTTTCCTTCTACGGCATTCTCCAACACTTCGGCATCGATGACCATCTCTGGGCACAGGATGTTAAGAACCGGGTTTTTTCAACGCTCGGCCAGCCAAATTGGCTCGCGGCCTTCGTAACCATATTGTTACCAGTCAGTGCTGCATATTTATCCATATCGTTAGAAAAGAATAAAATTGTCAAATCGATACTATATAGTGTTCTTTTTATAATTCTCACCATAACACTGCTTTACACGAAATCCCGCTCGGGTTTTATCGCGGCATACGCGGGCATGGGAGTATTTTGGCTTCTTTCCGTTATCCCCGTTTTTCAAAAAAGGATAAGCAATAAACTCCGGAGAGCCGTTTTTTCATCCATAGGTATTCAGCTAGTTCTGTTGGTTATGCTTACGTTTCTCATCGGCTCGCCGTTTCCACAAATCAACGCGAGAATGAGCGATCTTTCCTCACCGGAATCCACGGTAAACATTGCCTCCTCTGATGATGCAGACAATCAACAATCAACCCCACTTCGCCAAGGCTCCGAGGAGCAGGCAATCAACGATCAACAATTTTCTATTACTGATTCCGGCTACATCCGCGCCATTGTCTGGAAGGGCGCGATGAACGCCGTGCGCGAGCGCCCGTATTTTGGCTTTGGTCCTGAAACATTTGCGTGGATATATTACCGCCACCGGCCGGCAGAACACAACCTGACGTCGGAGTGGGATTTTTTGTACAACAAAGCACATAATGAATATTTGAATTATGCGACTACTTCTGGTCTAGTGGGATTGGGAAGTTATTTAGTCATCATTGTTGCCTTTACTGTGTGGAGTTTCAAATATCAAATTCAAAATACTAAATTCCAAAAAAATTCTAAACAAAAAAATTCTAAATCACAAACAGAAATACTTCATAACCATTCTCGGAATTTTGGATTTGGTTATTGGAAATTATTTGGAACTTCGAATTTAGAATTTAGAATTTTACTCGCAGGTTTATTCTCCGGCTGGTTTTCAATACTGATCACTAATTTCTTCGGCTTTTCGGTTGTCATTACCGATTTGTTCTTTTTTCTTATCCCGGCGATGTGTTTTTTGCTCGCCTCTCCTTTCAAACCATCTGAATTTCAAACTTTTCCTGCGAAGAGGGATCACGCGTTCCGTGACAAACTTCCTTTCCGGTTTCCGGCTATTCCGTTCGAATTGACGAATCAGGTGTTCCGTTCGACAATGATAATACTCATCCTCGGAAGCAGTGTTTATCTCTTATTCGGGATCGCTAATTATTGGATTGCCGACGTAAAGTACGCCGACGCCACGATGCATGACGGGTATGGCCGCTATGAGCTCGCCTCTGCGAGCATCGCGGAGGCTATCGCGATACGGCCGATTGAGCCAACATATCACAATCTCGCATCTGAAATTTGGGCGTCTCAAGCGGTTGTTTTGGCGAGCGACGGAGATATAACCGGTTCAGCCGATTTGATTGAGCGATCCCTCGCCTCATCCACGCATGCCCTTCGCATCGCGCCGGTCAATGTCAGTTTTTGGAAAACGCGCACTCGCCTGCTCTATACCCTTTCCCAACTCGATCCGATATACCTGAAAGACGCGCGCGACAGTATTGATGTCGCCATGCGGCTTGCACCGACCGACGCAAAAACGTGGTATAACGCGGGCTTGCTCTACAACGCCACGGATGATAATGCACGGGCGATTGAGCTTTTGCTTCAAACTATTGAACTGAAGCCGAACTACCGTGACGCCGCATGGGCGCTCGCGCTGTTTTATGAAGAAGAGGAAAACAGCGAACAGCGGGACGTATGGCTACGGTATATTTTAGAAAAAATAAATCCGGATGATGAAGAAGCAAAGAGGAAATTGGATAATTAATAACCCCGAAATGTTTTACGCGCATGGTATAACTTTTCTGTTAAACCACCTTCTTGCTCGTGTTTTTTGATAAGTGACATAACATGAACTCGCAATAAATATCCTTCAAGATTGCAAAAAGTAAGCATCATATTCGCCGCTTCAGTTGGGTCTTTGGGGAATTTCGGGATGTTAAGTGTATTACGATCTATCCAAAAAACCCTAAAAGCCCTAAATTCCTTAATCTTTGAGTGGCCTTTTTCCCAAATAGGTAATCCACGCTGACGGAGAAAATCTTCAAAATCTTTGGTTAGCTCTTCGTTTGAACCTTGGGCGATACCGGCGAGCTTTATATACCCCTTTAGCGAAGGTTGTGTGAATCCCTCCGCAATGTTTTGTGGATTGCTTCTTGCCGCCTGCACCATTTGTTCAATTTGACGATAGTTTGGATAAAATGGATCGTTTTTGTTTTTCAAAAACGTGATACAGAACTTCCCGGTCAAATCCTGAATGACTTTTCCGAGCATATAGTCTACGAGATATTCGTATCCGGGTCGGGAAATATTCTGAGTCGCAACGGTAGATGCGTACTTATTTGTCATATATACCCCTTCGCTTTTAGTTTCGGAATAATTATTGTATACCTAACGGAATCCGCCAGCTGGCGGGCAGAGTGGTATAAAAATGATATCACATTATGTTATACTTATTACTATGGACATTGTGCACGCGCCAAACGACATTTTGCTCATGCCGTCAAAACCGGTAAAAAAAGTCGACGATGGGATCCGGAAACTCATCACCGCGATGAAAAAAGTACTGATCGCCAGCGATATCGGCGTCGGCCTCGCCGCCCCGCAGGTCGGCATAGCAAAGCGCTTGTTTCTCATCGCTCCCGATCTGGTGGACAAGAAAAAAAAGAGCTTCAGCGATATCGCGATATTTATCAATCCTGAAATTATCTCAAAAAGGCCGGAGCGGCAGCCGGTACGGAAAACCAAAAAACAGACGCTGGAAGGATGCCTCTCAATTCCTCACATCTGGGGTCCGGTGCGACGCAGCAATCAACTGGCTGTCCGTTTCATCGATGAAAACGGCAACGAGCACACTGAAACATTTACCGGATTTCCGGCAAGAATCATCCAGCACGAGATAGACCACCTTAACGGTATCTTATTTACTCAACGCGTGCTCGAACAGAAAGGCACATTGTACGAACAGACCGAAGGAAAAATGGAACGAATTGACATATAGCTTTTCGCTGTTCGTCCTTCGCTATTCGCTATTAACTAAACGACTTCAAATGCATGACAACACCCTTCACCGTATGAACCCGATCATTTCCTTGTAATCATCATTGATTACTAATCTATTGAAAGACGAAAAAGCGAACAGCGAATTGCGAATAGCGAAGTGCGAATCACGGCGAATAATTCACTGTCATATCATGAAATACCGGCGTTGCATTGCTATCATTGGTCGATAAATAGACACGATACCGGAAGCATTGCGCCGGATTTTCAAAACCGGTCCCGTCGTCATCCACCGGAATCCCGTCGTCATCGGTAAAAAAAGTGCCTGACGAACCGTCGGGACCGACAAAATCAAAATCAGAAAAACTCGCGGTCGTACAATCGGCGCCCGAAGGGTCAACGCCGGCGACCTGATAGCGAATACTTGTCTGCGGAACTTCTACTTTTGTTGCATCAAAGCGGTTAAAAGCCGTCGCGTGGCCGGCATCGAGCGTTTCTGATTCGAAGATACCTGATCCGGCATACGCGCCCCCGGGACCTCCCTCGATGATGCGGAATTCTTCATTTTCGTCTTCTGTGATGATGTATGTATACGCGTCGCCGTCCGACTCCAGTATTGACGCACTGTCGTTGATATCGGGATCAACTTCCATGCCGCCGCAGCGGAGAATGTTGTTTTCATCGCCGATATCAATAACCTGGTATTCTTCACCGTTGTGTCCGACGATGATGGCATAGCCGCCCGGCACCACTTCAACTGCCTTCGGGTTCATGCCGCCGGCGTCGTAGCTGTCAATGACCGGCTGTTGTCCCGTTTTCGTCGTAATATCTACAATGAAGAACTCATCATGTACTTCGCTGCCTCGTTCAGTCACGACGTATGCTCTTGTTCCGGAGCTATTGACGTATACATCACGACCATCGTCCGTGCCGAGGTTTGCGTAGCCTACCACTTGCATATCTGCAGGATTAGTCAGATCAACAATTTCCAACTGTCGTTCATCTTCGTCAATAGCAAGGTATGCATAGTTGCCGTTTACCACCACTGCATATCCTTCATCGCGCAATTCAACGCCGTCCGCATCAATTGCAGGACGACTGCCGGATTTACTCGTGAGGTCAAAATTATATAATTTACCATCGAGCGTCGTGACGTAACCGGTCGTCCCGTAGACGAAAACACTCAATGCGTCCTCCGGCCCCGGCGCGTCGAAAGAACCAACCTCTGTATATGGTGTGGTAGATAAATCAATAATGACCACTTCTTTACTATTGGTATCGGTTGCGAGGTAGCCGTAACCTTCTTCGCCAAACACGTCATTGGTTTTATACCCGTCAAACGTTCCTAAAATAGTGGCAGCCGGAGGATCAGCATTGGAAATATCGATGTTGACGAATGATTCGCCGGAGGCATTCTCTCCGGTTCCGGCAAACGCGCGGCCTTCGATTG
This sequence comes from Patescibacteria group bacterium, assembly GCA_035287165.1. Taxonomy (GTDB): domain Bacteria; phylum Patescibacteriota; class Microgenomatia; family 2-01-FULL-40-14; genus DATEBW01. Next base: position 11,380 of record DATEBW010000018.1, read on the forward strand.
CCGTAACCGCGTTGGCAACGCCGCTTTTAGGAAGATCCAATCCGCCAATTGACAAATTCGGCGAGCACCAGTTTCCTCCACCGCCTGCTGCAAGCACCACTTCGCCGCCCGCATCGTTTTCAACCCTTGTTGCCGTATGCGTACCGGCGTCAAAATCCGCTTCCGTCGTCTGGATCCACGCGAGGTTATCCAGGTAACGGGTAACATAACTCGACTGGCTGATACTCCCGTCTTTAAAACCGGCCCATGAAACCGTTACCGTTAACTGTTTGGTCGACGGATCTGCGGTGCCGCCGGATGAATCGGTCAATGTACCGTTCACATCACGATAGGCATCAGCAATATCGAGATAACGCGTATAGTTACCAACCGCTTCGCCGTCGACGGTCGGCGTTAATACAAGATTTCCTCCTGATTGCTCGACGATGTACCGGCCGTTCACCAATGCTTCCCAGTCATCGCGCCGGATATTTTTCATCGCTTCGACATATTCGCTAAGGAGAAATGCCGAACGGGCCTTGTTTCTGCCTACCCATGCCGATTCCTGCGATACGGCAAACAGATTGATAACCGCCGAAGCGATAATGGCGAACACGCCGCCGGCAACCAGAACTTCAACGAGGGAAAATCCTCTCGAAAGCACGCGGGATGGAACAGGATGTAGACGGGATTTAACAGGATCGGTTATTGGCATAGTCTTTGGTTAAAATAACGCGCTTGATGTATAAACGACTACTGGCGAAATTTACGAGCAACCCTACTTCGTATGGCGTATGCTTCAGATAGTCGAATAATTGGTTCTCAATCTTTTGGGGCGTAAACTTCATTGCCTTCGTTTCGATAATAACTTTGTTATCTACGACAAAATCGAGCCGATAAGCCCCCAACGCCTTACCCGTATCTTCTGATGCTATGGTAATCACAACTTCCCGTTGATGGGTTATGTTTTTGCTTCCGAGCTTTTCCGCAAGAGCATTCTGATAAACAATTTCTTTCTGCCCGTTACCATATTGATTTCGAACGTCATAGATTAGACCGATAAGAGTATAGGTTAATTCTCCATGAATAAGATTACGATGCTTATTTCGTACTTGATAATTCATACTGTATCCCGTTAAATCCTGTAATGATCCAGTATTATCCTGTGTGCTTTCGGCTTGCCGTCCCGTGTGCTTTCATTGTATGCTTACAATGCCCCACCTGCTTACCTCAATTGTCCTCGTCTTTCCGGAGAAAGATTGGGTAAGAATAACCTCTGACGGATCGACATAGTTTTCCGGATAACCGGATACGCCGTCAAATTGTGCAATCTGGTTGGTGAACGTGATTGACGAAAACGCCATCGAAGACGGAAGCGCGGTCTCGCGGTTTGACGGATCTCCCTCTGAATACGTTGCGGACTCAAAATAGACAAAGCGTCCCGTCTCGAAATAGACGCCTGCCGGAATATCATTCTCGGCACGCAAGCGCGCAAGATCAAGATCCGCAGACACCTGTGACGCAACGAGATCCAGATGGCTGTCGTTGCGTAAATTTGCAAATGAGAGTGTGCCGATGGAAAACAATATCATCGCGACACTCATCGTCAGCAGTAATTCCGGAAGGGTATAGCCCTTCGTTTTTCGCTGCGCGTTTTTCGCTTTTCGTTTAAACATGTCGTTTTTCGGTGTTCAGTGATTGGTGTTCGTAAATATATTGCGAATAGCTAATAGCGAACGGCGAATAGCGAATCACAGTCCCGTCTGCAATTGCCCGATAATGCTGTACATGGGAGAAATAACCGACACGACCATAATTCCGACGCCGACGCCGACAAAAAGCATGATGAGCGGCTCAAGAATCGTCACAAAGTTCTTTAGCGAATACTCGACTTCACTCTGGTAAAACGTCGCCAGATCGGCAAGTGTCACTTCAAGATTTCCCGTCCGCTCGCCGACGCGCACGAGCTGTACCATCAGCGCGGGAAACAGGCGTGACTCTTCAAGAACGGTAGATAATTGCACGCCGCGGGTCAATTTCTTCTGAAACGTATCAGACATGCTCCTGACGTGTGCCACCGAAAGCGTGGCGATTGCCAATTCTACCGATTTGGTAACGGATACGCCGCTTTTCAGAAGCAGGGCAAGACTCTGTGAGAAGCGAACGAGATTGTACTGCATGATCAGATTTTTCGTTATCGGCAGATAACTCAAGACGAAATAGCTCATTTGTTTTCCTTTCTTCGTCATAAATGCCACGATGACGACGATGGCCAGTAAAGGGATGGAAACGCTCACCGCGATGACGTTCTTTTGGAAAAAGTCGCTCATGGTAAATAGCAATCGCGTATACCACGGCAACGTTATATTCATGTTCTCAAACACCGATGACAGGCGCGGCAGAACAAACGTAAACATCAGCACGCCGACCGCCCCCATGAGTCCGATGATAATCATCGGGTACAGCAATGCGCTCGTCACTTTCTGCTTTAAATCTTTGAGCTGTTCATATTGATGCGCAAGATAAGCAAAAGATTCGGTGAGCGTTCCGGAGGTCTCGCCTGCTTCAATCATGGTCAGAAACACCGTGTCAAAATGCTGCGGATACCGCGCAAACGACTCGTGGAGCGGGCGTCCGCGCCGGGTTGAACTCGCCACTTCCTGAATGACGGTTCGGAGTGTTTTGTTGATAGTTCCGGTGCTCAACAGATCGAGTCCTTCGCCCAATGATATGCCGGAATTGATGATGAGCGACAGATAACGGCATAAGCTGATTTTTTCTTTGAGGGGAATGCCGCGAAGAGCAAAGTGTCCTATGGGTCCGCGCGATTCTTTTGAGGCAAGTAACTTTAATCCCCGCTCGTCAAGTACGCCGGCGATGTCGTGCCTGGAACGGGCAATAACAGTGCCGGTTACGAGCTTTCCGGACTGGTCAGTCGCTTTATAGGTATAAACAGGCATATTACTCCGTTACTGCCGCGAGCAACTCTTCGATGGTCGTCTGTCCTGACTGCACTTTTTCCAAACCATCTTCATACATGCTGCGGAAACCGTTCTTCCGCGCCTGTTTATCGATTTCCGCCGCAGGTGCTTCTCGAGCGATCAGGTCCCGGATTTCTTCTGAAACTTCCAGAATTTCATAAATTCCGACACGGCCGTGGAATCCGCTCTTCCTGCATATGTTACATCCTTTTCCGTAAAAAAATTTCATTTCGCTTTGTTTCTTTGCTCCTGTTTTTTCAATCTGGCGTAAAATATCTTCCGGCGGCTTCATTTCCGTGATACAGTTTGTACAGATGCGCCTGACGAGCCGCTGCGCAACGACGACGTTGAGCGTTGAAGAAAGAAGATAGCCTTTTGAACCCATATCTATGAGGCGCGCGATCGCGCCGATAGCGTCATTGGTATGGAGGGTTGATAAGACAAGATGGCCCGTCAAAGCAGCGTGAATGGCAATGCTAACCGTCTCCTCATCGCGGATTTCACCGACCATGATGATATCGGGGTCATGCCGCAGAAGCGAACGAAGCCCGGCTGCAAAGGTCAGATTGGTTTTTGGATTTACCTGTATCTGGTTGACGCGCGCAACACCGTATTCCACCGGATCCTCCACGGTGCAGATTTTTACACGGGGCGTATTGACGATATTTAAAACACTGTAGAGCGTCGTCGTTTTTCCCGCGCCGGTCGGTCCGGTGACGAGAATCATACCGAACGGTTTTTTAATGTTTTCGTGCATTATTTTGAGATTATTGCCGATGATGCCGAGTTCTTCCAGCGAAAGGGGGCGCGAGGATTCCTGTAAAATGCGCAAGACGACGTTTTCGCCAAAATATGCCGGAATGATGGATACCCGGAGCGCAATCAGGCTTTCATCGATCTGAAACCGGAAACGGCCGTCCTGCGGCGCACGGTGTTCGTCAATTTTCAGGTTTGACAATACCTTGATCCGCGCAACAACGGCCGGCTGGAGAGAGCTCGGTAAAGTAATAATATCGTTGAGTATGCCGTCGATCCGCAGCCGCACGAGTACCGAATCCGACGCGGATTCCAGGTGGATATCCGATGCGTTTTCCGCAACCGCGTATTCCAGAAGCGCGTCAAATATTTTAACGACCGGGATGTCCTGTGCGACTTTCAGGAGTTCCTCTATCGTCGGACTTTTCAGGGTACTCGCTTTTTTGACGTTTTGGAGAATGATGTTTTGAAATTTTTGTTTAAAATTACGCTTGTATTGATTCATCGCGCGCACCATATCGCTCTTCGTGACGTAATACGGCTTTATTTTCAACCCACTCCGGCGGCGGATAGTCTCAATCGCCTCCATGTCATTGGGGTTCTGCATGGCCAGGGATAATTCTTTTTCGGTTGCGGCGAAGGGGACAACGCGGTACCGGCGCGCGAGATGTTCCGGCACGTGCTCGAGAATTTCGTCCGCTACCGTTGTGTTTGCCAGCGAGACAAAGGGGGTTTTAAGGTTATTGGCGATCAGCTGGCCGATGACCTGTTCGGAACACAGGCCGCGGAAAATCAGAATGTCAAACAGCGGCTTCTGCAGTTCCCGTGAAGACTGATATGCGTCATCGAGCTGTTCCGGTTTGACGAATCCGGACTGTTTGATAATCTCGTAAAGGGTTTTGTCAAAATCATCCATATTCGTTTTCGCCCTCCGAATCGGAGGGTTCGCTAGTGGCTAATGGCTAGTCGCTAGTCGCTAGTCGCTAATATATTCTCCTATCTTCGCTATAAACGTCTGCGGGGTAAAGTCGGTTTTCTGAAGGTATTCGGAAGCGCCTTTTTCCATCGCTTCTGCTTTCACCGTGTCGCTGATCAAATTGGTAAAGACAATGACCGGAGTTTTTTTATTGACACCGGCGCGCAGTTTTTTCAGAATCGTTACGCCGTCTGCTCTCGGCACCATGATATCCAAAACGATCAGGTTGAACGGCTCGGACATATGCTGCATGGCAGTATCGCCGTCCTCTGCGTACGTCACGGTATGTCCGTCAATAGTAAGCTTATTGACGAAAAGTCGCGTATTTACCGCATCATCGTCAACGATGAGAATTTTTGCCATACACTACCATGATACGGTAGCATCAGAGAGAAGTCAAAGGAGGAAATCAATGGAACAAGAAACAAATTATCAAATGAACAAAAATTTCCTTTCTGCCAGTGATAATTTGATAGGTTATGTAGGTGTTTACCGTATAGTTATATTCACTATCGACCAGTTACAATCAACTATAGGCTAATGGCTAATGGCTAGTGGCTAATCACGAGTGGCTAATTCCTCGTTCCTCTTCTCCTCTGCCTTTTTTTTGAATTCCTGGATGAGTGATTCGTTTACTTCGCGTATGGTCGATATGTATTGTATCGACTGCGACCCTTCCTCCTGAAGCTTTTCTATCGCCATGGCGGCGTAATTTTTTATGATGCTTAGTTTACCGAGCACGTCGTGGGAATTGATCTGTATATCGCTCATGACTCGTCGATGACTTTTTTGACTTCCGCAAGTAATTGGTCCGGCGTGTAGTCGCTTTTGATGATATGACCGCGAATCCCGAGGCTTACTCCTTCTGATATTACCGCTTCGTGGCCAAGATTACTTAAAACGATGATAGCTTTACTCGGCTTTTTCGGCGGATTTGACTTTAAATCTTCCAGCACCGCAAGACCGTCTTTCTTTGGAAGCACAATGTCAAGAAGAATAAGATCATAATAGCCGTCATGGATCTTTTTATATCCTTCCTCACCGTCTGCCGCGCTATCAACGTCATACCCTTCTTCAGTCAGCAACTCGACATATAAGTCACGAAGAAATTGTTCGTCCTCAACGACGAGTATACGTTTTTTACCGGTATTATTGACCATAGTAAAGTAAGTATGAGAGTAACATATTAAAAAATGGCTGTCAATTCTCCCGTAAATTCCGCTTGCTACGCCTCTAGTTTGTCGGTAGTCTTTCTTCCTGCAATAGTTACCGTATCCCAGAGATGTCTGATTTTTTCTTTTGAATAACAGACGTATGATTGATCTTTTACAAACACTTCCAGGGTAATAGTCTTGTCATAATGAATTTTTTTCAGTTGCCGGATAATGTCTTCCCAATCGACTATTCCCGCCCCGATGGGCAGATGGTCGTCACTTTTTCCTTTATTATCGGAGAAATGTATATGTGCCAGCTTGTTTCTGAAGAGCTTGAGAAATTCCCTTGTTAAGTTTTTCATGCCGCCTGCTACTTGCGCGTGGCCGACATCCAGATGGAAAAGAAGGTTTTCGACGTTCCTAAAAATCGGCAATAAGCTTTCAGGTTTATGTAAGAAGCCGTTAGGCTGATTTTCCAGCATCATGGTAATGCCGTATTGCCGGGCTATAATAACTATCTGTTGTAAAGATTCTATTATTCTTTCTATTATTTCCTCTTGAAAAGATCTCGGTTGATACCAGTGGGAGTGTATACTGGCATACTTTACGCCGAGTTTGCTGAATACTTTTAGATGTTCGGTCAATTCCAGCATTGAAGCTTTTTTGAGTCTCTTGATTGGAGACGCCCACGGCAGATAGAAATTCGTGTGGCCGATAATTCCTAATGTATATCTGTTGCAGACGGACAAAATTTTACGTACGTTAATATCTTCTATTTGAGCTTCAGGAGGTTCAATGGTTAAATCGATGAAGTCGAACTTGTTTTCTCCGGCAAAAGTTATCTCATCTAGTATATTCTTTGCCGGATCGTTCATCATTCCTATTTTCATACTGCTCACCACCGGCAATTATTCCTTCAATAAATCTATTTTTTTCTCTGATACCTTTTCTCATCATATCATATTCAGCATCTAGCAATAATGCTCCTTTTTTATAACACGCGATCCTTTTTCCATGGATATAGTTAAGCAACGCTCCTGCTCCTCCAGCCCTTTGCCATAACCAATCCCCTAGTTGATCTACTTCCCGAATATCCCCTGTTTCTTTTATGTGTAATGCCTGCGCCATTTCTGTTAAAGACTGAAATAGTTTGTTAAGGCCAAGATTTGCATAATGCCTTGCCAACAGTTCATGAATTCCAGAATTTCCCGCTTCTGGACTCTCCTGAAGCGACCGGAGTAAGTCATCGTGCTCAACACCATCCAGTTGAGAAAATGCCTCTTCTTGAAATCCCATTTCATAGAGAGAAATTGCCCGGTGTCTGGCGCTTACCAATCTATAAACATCTGCTGTTTGTTCATCAAACTTTGATTTCGTTGATAAAAAAGGTACGGCCTTTTCAAGCACCGGCTTCAAAGATCGTAATGCTGCCACTGCCCCTTCCCTTTCGTGAATTGGTCGGGCTTTTCGAAATTGACTGCTGACGAGCTGAAAACCGCATTCAATATATTCCCGTAAACCCGTATATGAAACTATTTTCAGATCTCCTTCAAAAATCAGGTCTCTATCCGGAGCATCATCATCAACTACTGCAATCACATCCAGATCTGCATCATGTCTATCCGGATAAACAGCTCTGGAACCAGTCAGTCCAACAAATAACAAATGTTCGTCAAACGCGTCTATTAGATCATCAGTAACCGTTCTTAGTTGTTGCTCCGGGTTTGTTGCAGGGATATAGGTTTTCGGAGGAGGCACCATTTCACTATCATCAAAAAATACAGAAATGTTTATCAAATCAAATTTATTAGGGCCCTTAAAAACTTCAGCCTTTCTTGTTGGTGATCCTATTTTAAGATTCTCCTGCATAACAGGTTGTTATTTTGTTTCTTTATCTTCAATGAGCGGCAGGGAGAAACTGAAGGTACTCCCCTTTCCTACCGTAGACTCTACCCAGATTTTGCCGCCGTGGGCTTCGACGATTTGTTTGGAAATATATAAACCTAATCCGGTACCTCCCGCCTCACCTATTTTTTTGTAGGAATGATCCAAGCGCCCGAATTTCTGGAAAAGGCGGGGAATATCAGTTTTGGCAATACCCGGACCGGTATCGGCAAAATGCACGACGGCGTCGTGATTCTTTTTTTCTATGTCAATTGCTACCGTTCCGTCCGGCGGCGTATATTTGATCGCGTTGCTGATGAGGTTCTGCAATACCTCGGTAATCCGGTCGCGGTCGGCAGAGACTTTCAGCACATCCTCCCGCGGTTTTAAAATGAGCTTAATCTTCTCCTGCGTCGCATTGATGACGAGCATATCCCGTACCGACTTACAGAGACCGTAGATATCTACCGGTTGGAACAAGAGCGCTAACCGATTTCCTTCAATCCGCGAAACCGTCAATAAGTCCTTCACTAACTTTATCAATCGCTCGGTTGAAACGTACGCCCGTATCAGGTATCCGCGAATTTTGCCATTCAACTTCGCTTCATCTTTGTGCAGCACCAGCCATAAATAATTCTTTATCGCGGTCATGGGGGTCCGCAGCTCATGGGAGGCAATGTAGACAAATTCGTCTTTGAGCTTGTCGAGTTCTTTAAGTTTCGTATTTGCTTTTTTAAGTTTAACTGTACTGTCCTGCAGTTTCGAATACAATAGTGAATTTTGCACAGCAATAGCACAGATATCTGTAAATCGTCTTATAAGCTCTCGTTCGTATTTTGAAACCCGCGATTCATCTTTTATCATGCTGAAAATCATCATTCCGATAGCCCTTCTACGCACGACCAATGGATAAATCATGCTCGCCTTTATATTGAGCGATTCCTGGAGTTGGTTTGCTTCTTCCGGTTTAAGAGGAGGAGTGAGAATATTTGACCACTGGTGGGTCACCAATGGTTTCTTTATTTTCAATACTTTTATAGAGTAATTATCTTTCGCATTAAGAGGGATATCTATTTCATGAAATGGCTTTGGCAAGGCAGACACACCCTCCATTGCTTCTTTTGTCTGTGAAACTGACACCCGTCGTAATACTTGATTGTTCTCGTCGACGAGGGCTAATACTACAATTCTATATCCAAGTTCCAAATCACCGAGTTCATAAAATAAGCTGTCTACAACATTTTGAACAACTTCATCAAAATCAAGCGTATCTAATACAATTTTCTCGAGCCTCGACAGAGAATCATTTAAACGCTCATAGTCCAGTTTAATAGATTTCTTTTTGCCAGTTTGCATAACGCATCACATATACGCACTATTCGCTTATTAATTTCATACGATAGTATGTTTGTAAAAACTATAATATCACATCGTATGCTATGCGAAGCAATTTATTTAAACGATCCGTAAGGATACTTACCATTGAAAGAGTATGAAGTTGAACGCGCTTTTTACTCTTAAGTTTTCAGAAATTTGAGAGGCGATCTAAAATGATTATGTTGTAGAAACCTTCAACTGTGGTATAGAAGTTAAACCGGTAGGCCAGTAGAATTCTCCTTCGTTTTTTAGCCTCAATCTTGCATATCTGTCAACAACCCAGTTTATTAGCAAGTCTTGTGGCGAATAGACATATTCTTTAATTTCTTTAATCTGGTCATGGTCGTTTGTTACATTCCCTATTCCGGCTTCCATAAGCAAAGTTACTAATCCATCCAAGGGAATTGAGCCAACTCTAATAATTTGTGCTTCCGTTCCGGCGTTATTCACAAAAGCAACAGAAGTTGAACGATGAGGTCTGTAGGGACCATGTTGATTAGGGACAAAGATGCACGCGAGGGGATTATCACCAAAATCGCGAAGCGCCCCTCCAAGGTGAGTATGCCCAGACCCGAAACTCTTGGGATCTCCGGTTATATTTGCAGATGTTCCGGCTACTAAACCATTATATTCTTTCAGCTCATTTGTTACGGTACTGAATTGCTTATTACCTCCGGAAATCATTAAACCGATTGCGGGTACATATTCTCCTTTGAATTTAATAATATCCGTACTATATATACCTCTAGGAATGTTTGCGTTCGGATCCGCTTCAAGCATGACACCGAGAGGTTCTCCTTTTTTGTCCATAGTAAGCAGTCTGCCTACTACCTCTAGCGCTGATTCAGAAACTTTTCCAGATATTCCATGGTGTGAAAGAAGGTATTCTATATTGTCCGAACCAGCAGTTACAAAAAGCGGCTTTTCTTTAACTTCTCTTCCTTTCACCTCACCAACCCTCGCAAGTGCCTCTGCGGAAGTACCACAAAACAACCCTAATACGCCATATTGATCATTCCCAAATGGCAATACGCCGACTCGCTCACTTCTAAGCCACTCTGACGTTCTTTCCTCACTTGATGTAACTAATGCTCTTTCAATCATTATAATCAATAAAATGGGTCTTCTCGACCCACTTATGGCAACACTTTTAATACATGGTTATATTATATCATACTATACATACAGAACTTATTTCGGAAGTTCTATAATTGATTGCAACCCCCTCCGGTAAACTATACAAAGGAGAGGGGGTGAGGAAATTGAAGCGGCAATATATAAAGCTAACCAAAGAGGAACGAGATTTGCTCGCAATCTGGAAAGCACA